>NZ_JASAUS010000075.1:0-42573 GCF_029953005.1 Bradyrhizobium sp. Mp27
TACGCCCTCCCGACGCAACGACAAAACCGTAAAGCCCCGCGTTCAGCATAACCCGGCAGGAATCCACTTAAATCCAGCGGGGCGCTGTCCAAACAACCGGGGCCAGCTCTCAATGCTCACGATGCCACTTTAAAAAATGCGGATGAGGCCGGTCCGATGGTCTCCTGGGTTCAAGCGCACGACCGGTCTTGTTGATGACCGATCGAACGCCTTCCAGGTCGTTTGTCTGGCGCGAGATCAATATTTCCAGATCATCGGCCAAGCTGATCAAACCGCGATCGAACATCCAATGAGCGGTACCGGACAGTGCGATCCCATTGCTCACGATGTCCGGCCCATTTGCCTCCACAGGCCGTATGTGCGCCGCCGCGACCTCTGCGCGCCCCATTCCATTAATGAGCTTCAGCCCGGTGATCGCGCAGCGCTCATCGTAGGCACGCAGTACTATTCGACGAAAAACTCGATCGCGCAGAAGTCTCGATACCGTAAGGCTGACGCGATCTCGCTGCTGCTCAGACATGAACGGCGCCTGCTCTTTTTCGTCAAGTTGAGACAACCTAACATCGGCATCAACTCGGGGCAGCAGCGGTGCGCCTTCCGTGAAACCGAGTTCGAATATTCGATTGAAATCGTCGGGTGAGATTGGCCGAACGGCCGCCTGAGCACGTCCCGAAATTCGTCCTTGCTCGTTCAACACGCCGCGCTCCACGGGATGAGTTGGGTCGTTGAAAGCGACTGGATTGGCAAAATCGAGATAGCTTCCAGGTTCAATCAGAGCGAGATACATACCCGAAGTGCCGGGGTCGGGAATAACCTGCTGAACCCGAGCAATCGCAAAGTAGCCGCGCGTCTCCGCAACCTTGCTCGGTTCGTAATAGATGATCCAGTCACCGACGCAGGCTTGAACGCGACGCAAATACTGACTGGGGAACTGATACCGTTCAGCCGGGCTGTCATCGTAGATCGAGTCCAATCGATGGATGAATACCCCAAACCCCATGATCTATGCTGCGACGCCTCTCCGGGAAGTAACCACCGAATTCAGTGCTGTTGAACTTGGAGCCCCCCTACTCCCACTCGATGGTCAACAGGCATAACTTCGCATTGTAACTATTGAACTTTCGGATCGCGCTCCGAACCCATACCAACTGAGATACCATCAGGGTCAAGCGCCGGATTCGCACATTCTCCACCGCATTGCTACTCGCCTTGAGCGTGCGCGCATTGCAAACAAGCTTCGGAAGAACGCGCGCCCTCTCCCCATCCCATGGCCGCATAGGCGCGCTCTATCTCCGATATTGCGACCCATGTTAGGAATTCGCGATGGAAAGGTCTTCGCCATTCTCAGATCGGTTCGGATTTCGGCCACCGGACGCCGAGATCACTATCCGCGAAGACGCGCCTGACGCTGTGCGCGATGGCGTAGTGATGCTTGGCTACGCTTGCGGGCTCGGCCCAGGGGGCATGCGAGACACGGTCTGCGAGGTCCTGCTCAAGCGGCCCGATCCAAATAATTGGTCCGCAGGTAACGTCGAAAATGAGGTTTCCTACCTCGTTGATGGCGCGCCCTGGTATCGGGTGTATGACATCGCCGAACACCTTTACCGAGCCGTCGGCGAGGGCGACTTCACCAACACCAAGCGCCCCGAATTCGAGCGTCGGCTCAACCAGCTTTTTCACGAGCATGGCGTAGGCTGGCAGATGAAAGCGGGCATCATCGTCACTCGTGGGTCTGAACCATTTGAACTGGCCACGAATGACGCAGCTCAAATCATGCGAGACTCCGGCACACCGACCGCCGCAAACGAACTGCACGAGGCTTTAAAGGACATTTCCCGGCGGCCGACTGCTGACGTGACGGGCGCCATTCAACATGCCATGGCGGCACTCGAGTGCGTCGCCCGCGAGGTCGACGGTAGTACCGACACACTCGGAAAGATCATCGGTCGGCTGAGCTTTCCTCCTCCACTCGATTCCGCTTTACACAAGCTCTGGGGATTTGCTTCTGAGCAAGGCCGGCACATCCAGGAAGGACGCGAACCAAGATTCGAAGAAGCAGAGTTGGTTGTTACCGTGGCGTCCGCTGTAAGTGTCTATCTTCTGCGCGCGACGGGAAGAACACCCTTAACGGTCGCAAAATGGCGACGACCTCAAACGCGGCTTTCGCTATATCCGGCAAGGTACGCCAACGGAACGCATTTTTCCCTAGCCACGAACCGCGTGTGGTTCGCCTCTGATGGCAGCATATAGAGCAAGTGGAGTGGCAAGCTCTCGGCCGCCACACCTAACTCAGATTTGAGCTTGCTCAGCGGTTCGCCATCTGGACCAACGACGAGGATATCTATGTCCCGCCCGACGCCGTTGAGGGTCGAGCCGAACATGTATGACTCGAAACCCGCCAGGGATTTGCATGACCCTAGGAGATGAGCGGCAACGTCACTCGCAGTCATCAAGCCTTCTTCAGGCACTCCCTCAGCTCGTCCCATTTCATCACCTCACATCCGAGTTGACGTCCGGCCTCCAACGCCTCGGGCGATGGCGTTCCGCTTGGATTGATGTTCCAAGCAATGTCGACTGGGCCAAATCGATCCCAGAGGCTCCGGACAGCATCAGCGGTAGGCTCGTATTCCGCTAGCATTCCGATCCGGAGCGTCGTTCCGGTCCTGAGCGAAACACGGTAAACCCGGTCGAATTCCCGGACGACATCAGCCACAGGGCCATACTGCCGGATGAGCCTGTCCGAAAATTTGTAGACCTTGTGAGACGCGGTATTTGCATCGCCGTCTAAGGCCGCCGAGCCAAGCGTGCCAAAACTTCCCCAACCCACGCCATTCTCTTCGAGGTAACGAATCGCGTCGCCTTCCCAGACGCAGCTCGTGCGGTAACCACATAAGAAGTCCAGATTCTCGAACTGCTCCCGATAGCCAATGGCCGCCTCTATATTGATCGTCTCATTCGCAGCAATCGCAGCAAATACATCCGGTCGATCTGGAGTAGAGACCTTGATGAGGTCGCCTGCTACATGCTCCGCCTTTGAGCGTTCGCCCGGTTTAGAAAAGTTGGCGAGAGCGTATTTTACCTGCCAGTTCACCCGAAAATACCTTCCATCGCCGCCGGAAAACGAATAGCGCGACCAGCGACACCGCAAACGTGTCGTTCTGATAGCCCGCGGACGTGTTCTTGATACTCCGCGAAGGTGCGTCGTTCTTCGTCGGTCGCAAGCTTCAGATTTGCCTCGATGATCGCTTGGACCCGGTAGTGGTTCGGCAGGATGACGCTCCTCATCCGCTGGCTCCACGCCGCCGCCGCCTCAGATTCCGGATCGTACTCGAACTTTGACCCATCGACGGGAGCATAGCGTTCCCAGATTGCTCTGTTTTCCGCCAGTATGCCGGTCACGGCCTCCCGAACCTGAGCACGCTCGTCATACGACCTGATGCCTTGCTTAAGCGCCAAATTCGCGAGGTGGCTCTGCTTCCAATCGAGCAGGATATTGCGTGGGTAGGCCTCGGGGTCCTTGTCGATTTTCGTATGACAGGTCGGGCACAGTAGGATCAGGTTCTCAAATGAGTCCGCGTCGAAACCGCCAGCTGGCCGGTCCTCGAAGCGCGGCCCGGCATCGCCGTGCGGGATAACGTGCGCCATTTCGGCGATGTGCTTGTCGCCGCCCATTTCGACGGGGAACAAAGCATTAAGGCAGTCCGGCTTCTGACAATGCCCTGATGCCGCTGCAAATAATCGCAGTCTTGTTCCAGCGGGTATCGCCTTACGCTCTGCCATCGAGGCACTCCATCTCCTTGCGATCCGCCGACATTCTATTGGTCGGAGGCCTTTACCTGTGCCAGCCTGCACCAGACCCGCCGAGCATTGAATAGAGATGCGGAGGGAATCGTTACCTCGGGGGAAGTCTGAGAGGGCAAGGTCACGGTGTAAATCGGCCTGAACGACTTTACAGAACTAGCCCACACCCAAGTATGATCGTCTCCCTATCTCGGTGGAAGGACCAGCACCATTCCCGTCCCGACGATGTCAGCATCGCAGTTTGCGACCGCCTTCGATCTCAGGCCAAACCTGGTGGCATGGTTCCTCGGCGCCGGAGCGTCGGCCGCCTCAGGCATTCCGACCGGCTACGCCATGATCCAGGATTTCAAGGCGCAGATCTTTTGCCGGGAGACGAACCTGTCGAGGCGGGAGATCGATACGGCTGATCCGATCTGGATCGACAGGATCGATTCTTTCTTCCGGCAATCGTCGCTTCTGCCACCCGCCGGGGACCCGACCGAATATGCGGCAGCGTTCGAAGCGGTGTACCCGCAACCCCGCCATCGCCGGCAGTACATCGACGACGCGATCTCCAAGGGCACGCCCTGTTTCGGGCATAAGGTCCTCGGCAGCCTGATGGCGTCCGGCAAGGTGGACTGCGTTTTCACGACGAACTTCGATCCCCTCATTGAGGAGGCGGCGCTTTCGGCAAATGTAATCTTGCCCGTGGCGGCCCAGAATCGCCCGACCGTTGCTGCGATCGACTCAGCCGACCGAGCGATGCGTTGCCTCAACGAATCGGATTGGCCGCTAGTAGCGAAGCTTCACGGTGACTATCAGTCGATCGCGATCAAGAATACCGGATCGGAGCTGGAGCAACAGGACATCCGAATGCGGCATGTCCTGGTAGAGGCCGGCCAGAGGTTCGGAATGATCTTTGTCGGCTATAGCGGTCGGGACGCCTCGATCATGGAAGCCCTCACGGATGTCCTCAATACGCCGGCGCCGTTCCCAAATGGGTTGTACTGGCTCACCTCTTCGGCCGCACGCCTCTTGCCAGCCGTTTCGGAATTTCTGGACCGGGCTCAGGTTGCTGGCGTCGACGTGGCTGTCGTCGAGTGCGCGACCTTTGACGAACTGGCTGCCGACCTCATCAGGACGACCGATCTGCCGCAACCGCTCTTCGATCGCGTGATGGAGGGCCGTCCTTCGCCGCGCCTGGTGCCTGTGCAACTCCCCACCGCCGAGGCTCGAGCCTTCCCCGTATTACGCTATTCCGCGCTTCTGATTGAAAAGATGCCGCGCACCGCCCGGCGAGTGAAGCTCGCACAAAATACGACCTCTCCCGCGGTCCGAGAGCTTCTTAAAGAGAAGGGGGTCAGGGCGACGGTCGCGGCTCAAGGGCGAGAGCTGGCGGTGTTCGGCAAGGATCAGGAAATCATCGATGCGCTGGCGCCGCTCGGGGCGGCGCTTGATGGCGAGATCGAATTGAATCCGGTCACGAACAGTTGGGCAATGGGCCTCCTCTATGACGCACTGGTCAGAAGCTTGGCGCGACGCCTACCGCTCATTCCCCGCTACAAGCGCTCCGGACATTCCGTCGTTATCGCCTCACCTCGCGAAGGAGACGATCCGGAGCGTCTTCGTCAAAACTCGCAGATGCTGGCCAACCTCCGGAACGCCTATAAGAGCGACCTATTTGGTGTGGTCCCTGATCTCAGCTTCCCCTTTCAGGAAGGCGTCTTCCTGAAGCTGGACCTTGTCGACGGGCGGTGGTGGTGCGGCTTCGAGCCTTACACCTTCGTGCAAGTCCCGCGTCCCGAAGAGCCGCGAGACGGCGATCCGGAGCGCTCGGGAGCCTCAATCGCAGACCCAATGGGAGCGCGCCCGGAGCGTCACGGCGACCCAGCGGGTGACTGGCGCCGAGAGCGCTGGGCGCAGCGGTACAACCGGAATTGGGCGGCAATTATCGACGCCTGGGCACAGCTCCTCACCAGCGCCACCGGCAGGACAAAACGCGCGTTTGGGCTACAGGACGGCGCTGGGATCGACGCCATATTCGAGGTCTCGCCTGTCACGGGCTGGAGCCGACCCGGCCACCACCACGTCTACTTCGATAGGACGACGTGATGAGCGCTCCCGCTTCGCTGACGAAGCTGCCGCCGTTCACGCTGCTGGACGAGCCTGACCTGTCCTTCTCGCCCTCGGATGCGACGCACGTCGATGTCCATCCGCTCAGGGGGCTTGCGAACTTCGGCCCCTATTCGAAGGGGTCGTTCGGCAGCTTCACCTCGCGCATAAGGGTTGCGACCGTAGGTCCGGAGAGCGCGTTCAGGCGGCGCGGCGAGCTGATGCTGCTCCTGCGCAACGCGCATCGACCATCCGACAGATCGGAATACGTCCCGCAGTATCCGGGCTTCGAGCGACTTTACCGCGTAGCGCTGGAAGCGGCGCCCCGCGATGCGCACATCAAGTGGCCGGAACATCTGCACGAGCTTCCAGGCGACGGTGACCCGCAAACCAGGCTTTTTCTCGCGATGGAGGCCGCGCTCCGGCGGCTGGAGTTGGTGCGTAACGACTTCGACGTTGTGCTAGTCCATTTCCCCGACGCCTGGAATCCCGCCACGCGTGGCAAATTTTTCGATGCCCACGACGCGCTCAAGGCGCTGGGCGCCCGATTCAATATCCCGACCCAGGTGCTCAACGACCGAGCTTTTACCTTCACGCACAAGGCGTCGCTCGCATGGCGATTGGCGACAGCCCTCTATGTGAAGGCCGGCGGCACGCCATGGAAGCTGGCGCCGCTGAAAGGCGTGCCGGCCGATACGGCCTACATCGGCCTGGCCTACGCGCTGCGCGGCGACCAGCAAGACGCGCACTACGTGACCTGCTGCTCGCAGGTGTTCGACATGGATGGCGGCGGCATGCAGTTCGTGGCCTTCGAGGCCAAAGATCCCGTTGCAGACGTCGCCGAGGCGCGGAGAAATCCTTTTCTAAGCCGCGACGACATGCGCGCCGTACTGGCTCGCAGCCTGGAGCTTTATCAGGGACGCAATGGCGGCAACCTGCCCAAGCGCATGGTCATCCACAAGACGACCGCGTTCAAAGATGGGGAGATCGAAGGGGCGTTTGACGCGCTGGCGGGTGTCCCGGAGATCGAATGCATCGAGGTTAGTTCGGCGTCCTGCTGGCGGGGCGTTTGGCTTATTGAGTCGGGCGTGCAGAGGCCTCCGACCAAGCCCTCGGGCTACCCCGTGCCCCGTGGCACGATGGTCGTGCGGTCCGGAAACTCGGCCTTGGTTTGGGTTGCCGGCAATGCGCCTGACGTCTCGACGAAGGGCGACTATTACCAGGGCAAGAAGAGCATTCCGCGACCGCTCCAGTTGATCCGACACGCCGGCAGCGGTCCGCTCGAACTGACGGCCCACGAAGCGCTCGCGTTGACCAAAATGGATTGGAACAATGATGCTCTCTACGATCCCGTGCCGGTGAGCATTCGCTACTCGCAGAGGTTGGCGCGCACGATAGCGAACGTCCCGGACCTCCCGCGAAACGTCTATCCTTATCGACTATTCATGTAGCGCGCTCTGGCGCTCGCGAAGTCCATCATGAAAGACCGCGACGCCTCACTGCCCCTATCACTTTCTGATTTATTGAACGCCTGCTTGCCAACTGCCGATCAGTGAGGTTGCGCTTACGCATCGTGCTTTGTTGGAACTGATATTCCCAGTCGTTGATCACCCCTCGCTCATGGAAGAATGCGGTGGCGTCGGGACCGATTGCCTTGTCCAGGTCCGCTCGGACACGTTTCAGCGATTGGAAAATCAGATCGGAGCGGAAGCCGAGGAAGCGCTTCACGCACACATTGCCGACGTCCACCGATTTTGCGGTCGTAGCATTTGAAATGGTACACAACTCGATGATTGGGAAATGGCCACACAGACAGGTCTCGGGCTCGTCGGCCTCGGAAATTTCGACGAGGTGCCACTCCTTTTTGGCCACTTCCCAATGAGTGGCCCGGCTCAGCGCCAAGATCGCGGCCTTTAGCTGCTGAAAGTTGTAACCGTCGCCCATTCCCCCGTCCTTCAGCTCTCAGGCGGTGACATTCCGAGTCCTTCGTAGATGGTCCTCAGCTTCGCCCAGGCCGCATCAAGCATAGGCTTCGCAGCTTCTCGGCTATAGCTGTAGTCATCGTTGGTCGCGTTGGTACGAACAACGAGACACCACTCGCCCTTCGGGATGACGTGGGAGCTGTTCCTTCGACATTTGCGCTGGCGCTGCGCCTGCTCAATCTTCACGTCGATCAGAATGTCTCTGACTTTAGCCATCGTTCTTCCCCTTTAGGGAGTCGCGCACGTTGTCTCCCAACATGTCGAGTGCAGCCAGTGCGTCCTCATTGTCGCCAGCGTCGGGCGCCTTGCGGCTCCCGGACTTAATCCCGAGATGTTCATTGATCGCCTTGTTCAGCAGTGACGTGACGGCGGCCCGGTTGTCACGACCGGCGACGGTCTTGTCTCGCTGGCCAACCTCGCGGCCGGCGGGCGAGAGTTTCAGATCCTTGAGGATGCGTGCGACGACGGAGCCTGTGCGTTCGGACAGCCGCTTGCGCGCGCCAACCCGCCGCGCCTGCGGCTGCACAGGAAGGTCGCCAGAACTACTGACCTGGGACAGCTCCGCCTGTTTTCGGCGCAGCGTCTCCCTGAGCTTGTCCTTCGCGATGACGTCGCGCAGGCGGAGGCCAGCGCCAATCTCGTGGTCCAGCATCTCTTCGAGGACGCGATCGTCTTCCGGATCAAGGAACGACCGATTGATGAATGAGCCGACGATCTCGTTATCGACCAGCATCCCGATATCGAAGCGACGGGGCTCTCCTGAGCCGTCGCCATCGCCATTCTCGTCACCGGCCTCCAACCACTTCTTGACCATCGCCTGGTCATCGAAGTCGAGTTCGCGGAAATCGTCCCAATGGGCGTCGGTGTTCAAGCCCACATGGGAAACCACGAAGGCGTGGTTGTCCGGGTGGTCCGGCTTCGCCTCATGGACGACGCGCATCACGCGCCCGACGAACTGGATGTAAGGCGATAAGCTTGCGAATGGCCGGAAGATGGCCGCGACGCTCAGAGGCGGATGATCGAAGCCTTCGCCAAGCATCTGCACCTGGACGATGCAATCGAGCTTGCCGCTGCGCAGATCGGCGAGAACGGCGTCCTGCTTGTCTCGATCCATCTCACCGTAGATTTCGGCCGCCTTTAGGCCCCGCTCTTCGTACAAGCCGCGCACCTGGCGGGCATGGTCGACGGAACAGGCGACGGCGATGATCTGATGACGAAAACCGCTGCGCTCTCGCAGCTCCTGGAGGTATTTGATGCTGGCGTCGACGATGTGACGGTTGCACTCCGGGGCCAACGCGACGCCCCGCCGGAACCAGGCATGTTCCCGCAAGGCCAACACCTCTTCCAAGGTGTGCCGTTTCGTATCGTCACGGTAGGTGAAGGACAGCTCTGACGGTGCGACGTTCCGAGAGTGGATCTGCTTGATGTATCCCTTCACCATCGCCCGGGTGAACGGGTAGCGATAGATCACCTTGCCGACCGGCCGCGTTCCGTCACCCCGGAACGGCGTCGCCGTCAAGCTGACGACCTTGGCGTTCGGAAAGCGATCGAAGACCTTCGCCCAGCTCGGGGCCACGTTGTGGTGGCCCTCGTCGATCATGATCATGTCGAAATAGTTCGGTGGAAACTGGGGGAGCCAGCGATCGGCCGAGCTGGCCAATTGGTGGATGTTGGTCACGACGAACTGGCTCGCGTTGCAGTCGTGGAGATTGGCGTCGACGCCATCCAGGACGGCGCGAAACGGCCCTGAGGAAAAATCGTGGAGCGCGCCCGTCCGCCGCCAGAAATTCTTCGGGTTGCTGATGTCGAGCGATTCCGCGACGCCCGACCGGATCGTCAAATTCGGTGTGATGACGAGCGCGCGCCCTTTGGCGACGCCGAAGGGCAATGTCGCAATGACGCCGGTCTTTCCGCAGCCGACAGGAATCTGCAGGATCACCGGCTCGTTCGAGGCTTCGAAGTGGGTCCGCACTGCCCGGTGGGCGCCCTGCTGCGGCTCCCGGATCTTGGGGTTCGCCTCAATGTCTGCAGTCAGCGTCTGAAACATATGGTCGGGCTCGTCGGCGGCCTGTTCGGCGCGCCGATACTCGAGGCGGAAGGGCTCAAGGTCGGGCCGGCGATAGAAGCGATAGCCGCTTCCCGGCCGGCGCACCGGCTTGAGCTTGTCGGAGGCATCCCACCGTCGAAGCGTATCCTTCGAGACGCCGACATACTCGGCGGCCTCGGCAAGGGTTAGGAAATCAGGGGCATCATTCTGTGACATGCCGCAACCTTATGCAACTCTATGCATTCGGTCAACCCCCTGGGCGACGACCCCGGCGCTGTGAGCGTTCCGGATGCCATTGATGACGCCGCTATGAGACTCTTGCGGATCATACAAGATTTTGTATATATCTCGGATGGCCTTGTGGACGGCGCTCCGAGGGCCTGCAAGGAACAATCTTCGTCATGCAGGTTCAGATTCGAAAGCTCGAAGGCAGTTGGGATCTCGGTTACGCGCTCCACAAGCATACGCTGTCGAGCGTCTACCTGGGCGACGACGAATACGGCCACCCTCGATTTGACACGACGCGCTCGGAGCCCGGCGAGGCGCTATACCAGCTTAAATATCGAGCCGATTGGAATCAGGTTCAGCCGCTCGCGGCCCAAGTGCAGCAATCCTTGCTGCCGCTGTTCGGCAAGATCGGCCTGATTATCCCGATGCCCGCCTCCACGGTGCGGGCGCGCCAGCCGGTCAATGAGATCGCCAACGAACTCGGCAAACTGACGAAGACGCCGGTGTTCGACGACATCATCGTCAAGGCGCCCGCGCCCGAAGGCAGCCCCCAGCTCAAGAACCTGCATGGCCGCGAGGCGAAGGACGCCGCATTGGAGGGACGGTTCAGCATCAACCCGTCCATCACCAACGAAGGGTGTTGGAACGCGCTTGTCCTTGACGATCTTTTCGACACGGGTGCCACGATGGACGCCGTCTGCAAAACGCTGCGCACGTACAAGAAAATCAACCATGTCTACGCCGCTTCGATCACATGGAAGTAATGCCATGACCACTGTCTTCATCGCCGGATCAATCTCCATCAGCCGCCTGCATGAGAAGGTCGCGGACAGGATCAACAAGATCGTGTCTTCAGACTTCAACGTCGTGGTCGGAGACGCCGATGGCGCCGATACCTCAATTCAGGAATGCCTACAGCGGTACCGAGCAGGAAAGGTCACCGTTTATTGCACCGGCGACTCGCCCCGGAACAATGTCGCAGAATGGCCGGTCCACAGGGTCGTTTCGAAGGCTAAAGCGGGCACACGCGCCTATTTCACCGCCAAAGACCTGGAGATGGCGCGCGACAGCGACTATGGCCTCATGGTCTGGGATTGCAAAAGCACCGGCACGCTCAGCAATGTCATCGAGCTTCTTAGAGAAAAGAAGAAGTCGGTGGTCTTCGTAAACAAGAACAAGGATTTCGTCACCATATCGGACAAGGGCGGCTTGGAGCGCCTTGTCGCCTTCATGTCGGATCATGCTCGGGCAAAGGCAGAAGAGAAGATCGGCCTCGCCGCGAAGATCGCCAGCATCGCCCACGAGCAATTCTCGCTGGACATCAGTGCGAATAGCGAATCGTCAGCAGGCCCGGTGAAGGATATCGAGCCGTCAGCACCAGCCGAAGCGAGCCCGGCGCAGAACGAGAGCGCAAAGTTACGTGCGGCGCTTATGACGGCGCTCAAGGAGCATATTTCCCGCGCGCATCTAAGCCAGTCTCAAGCGGCCAAAGTCTTTGGCGTGACTCAACCGCGGATCTCGGACCTCACCCGTGGCAAGGTCGACCTATTCGGCCTCGACGCCTTGGTTAACATGGCCGCTACGGCGGGCTTGCGTGTAGAGATGCACGTTCGCGACGCCGGCGTTGCTGCTGGCTGACGCGGCCACGCGACCCGTACTCCCGCCATGCATCTCGTACTCAGTCCGGGCCACGAAGCGGGAGAAGAATGTGGCCAACGGCATCCTCGGCCGAGAGCCCTTCATCGCCGGTGACGGTCAAAGCCGCGCGTGTCTTTTGTAGAGCCAGAACTGTATCAACGCGCCGCCCATGATGGTGACGAGGCCGATCTTCTTTACTGCCTTTTGCGCGAGCTAGAGCCAGGACGGCGGCGGGGGAATGCCTTCCCCCTGGTCGGCGCCGTGGTCGCCGACGCACCCCCTTCTGCGGGGAAATCCCCGCAACGCCCCTATTAGAGTGAGAGGACGGACCGGCTTCGCCGTGACGGGTTGAGGGCTGGAGGAGAGGCCTCCGGCGCCCGTCATGGAGACTAGCCATGACCCATGTGGAGATTCTGGACGCCGCTCGCGACCGCGCTGGCGGCTACAAGGTGGATGTGAGCCGCGGCGAGCGGATCGGCCGTGTATCGTCGGAATGGTTCTCGCGGCCGGCGGACGAGCGTTACCTGTCCCTGTCGGACCTCTACGCCGCCGTCCGTGGCCGGACAGAGCGGAGCCGCACCCGAACCGTCGAGAGCGCGGCGATCCGGGTCGAGGCGAGCCGCGACGATGCCGAACGCCTGGCGCTGATGCTGCCCGGCTCGGATGCGCCGATCGCGCCGACCCATTGGAGCTTCGGTCAGCTTGCCGGCCTGATCGGAGCGCCAGCGGCCTATCTGCGGCAGCTTCCGGCACCGCTGGCCGGTATCAATCTGCAATACGGCCTGACGTCCCATCGCGCCGAGCAGGTGAAGACGCTCGAGATCGAGGATGGTCGCGTCGAGCTGCGCGCCGTCACCGGGCCCGACTACGGCCGCATCTTCGACCACGAGCTGGTCTCGGCCGTTCAGCGCATCGCCGGCAATGGCACGGGCGACACGCGCTGGAAGGTCCCAGGCGTGCTCGACTGGTCAACGGGCAGATACAATCCGCGCGTCGACGTCACGCAGGACACGACGACGCTCTACGCGTCCGATCGCGACGTCTTCCTCTTCCTGGTCGACGATCTCAATCCGATCGAGGCCGGCCGGCTGCCGGATGGCTCGCCCGACCTTTACTTCCGCGGCTTCTATTGCTGGAATTCCGAGGTGGGCGCGAAGACGCTCGGCATGGCGAGCTTCTACCTCCGCGCCGTCTGCCAGAATCGCAATCTCTGGGGCGTCGAAGATTTCGAGGAGATCACCATCCGCCACTCGAAATACGCCGCTTCCCGCTTCGCGCATGAGGCGGCGCCGGCGCTGACCCGCTTCGCCAATTCCTCGCCGCTCCCCTTCGTCAACGGCATCAGAGCGGCGCGGGAAAAGATCGTCGCCCGCTCCGACGAGGACCGCAGCGACTTCCTGCGCCAGCGCGGTTTCTCCAAGGCCGCGACGGCGAAGATCATCGAGACCGTCTTGGCCGAGGAAGGCCGCAAGCCCGAGAGCGTCTTCGACTTCGTGCAGGGCATCACAGCCGTCGCGCGGGATAAGACCCAGCAGGACGCGCGGCTCGATCTCGAGGCGCGGGCCAAGAAGCTGCTCGACCGGGCGGCCTGACTCCCGGAAAGCCGGAGATACGGAAAGCGTGTCTCCGGCCTTCAGCCGATGCCGGCTAATTGGGAGTCGAAGGTGCGCTAATTGGAAGTCGTCGGTTATGCGGCGCTGCCCTCTAGAGTGAGAGGGCGGCGCTGCGCTTCGTGACGAGTTGATGCCGAGAGAGAGGCTTTCGGCGCTCGTCGCGGAGTACATCCCGATGGCTACCCCTGTTCAGAAGATCACCCTCTCGCCCTCGCGCGACATCCCCTTCAACAAGCTCTTGCTCTCCCAGTCGAACGTCCGGCGCGTGAAGGCCGGTGTCTCGGTCGAGGAGCTGGCCGACGACATCGCCCGCCGCGGCCTGCTGCAGGGCCTGAGTGTGCGGGCGGTCCTCGATCCGGACGGCGGCGAGACCGGCATGTTCGAGATCCCGGCCGGTGGCCGGCGCTACCGGGCGCCGGAGCTGCTCGTGAAGCAGAAGCGTCTCGCCAAGACCGCGCCGGTGCCCTGCATCGTCCGCGACAGCGGCATCGCCGAGGAGGACTCGCTCGCCGAGAACGTCCAGCGTGCACCACTGCATCCGCTTGACCAATTCCGGGCCTTCCTGGCGCTGCGCGAAAAGGGTCAGTTCGAAGAAGAGATCGCCGCCGCCTTCTTCGTCTCGGTCAATGTCGTGAAGCAGCGGCTGAAGCTCGCGTCGGTCTCGCCGGCGCTGCTCGACATCTATGCCGAGGACGGCATGACGCTCGACCAGCTCATGGCCTTCACCGTCTCCGGTGACCACGAGCGCCAGGAGCAGGTGTTCGAGCGGCTGAAGGCGTCCTACGACAAGCAGCCCTACGTTATCCGCCGCATGCTGACCGAAGGCGCGGTCCGCGCCTCCGACAAGCGGGCGCAGCTCATCGGCCTCGACGCCTATGTCGCGGCGGGCGGCACGGTGCTGCGCGACCTGTTCCAGGGCGATGATGGCGGCTGGCTGCAGAATGTTCCGCTGATCGACCAGATGGTCGCCGAGAAGCTGAAGGCGGACGCCGAGGCGATCGCCGTCGAAGGCTGGAAGTGGATCGAGGTCGCGCCCGACTTCGCCTACGGCCACGCCTTCGGCCTGCGCCAGCTTCGTGGCGAGGCCGTCGCGCTAACGGCCGAGGAAGAGGCCACCCGGGACGCGCTCCAGGCCGAGTTCGACCGGCTGTCCAAGGAATATCAGGACGCCGACGAGCTTCCGGATGAAGTAGATGAGCGCTTGTCGGAGCTGGAGACGCTGATCGAGGGTTTCGACGACCGTCCCGTGGTGTTCGACGCCGCCGAGATCGCGCGTGCCGGCGCTTTCGTCAGCATCGGCGCCGACGGCCAGCTTCGCGTCGAGCGCGGCTATGTCCGGCCGGAAGATGAGTTGCCGGCCGAGCCTGCGTCAGAGACGGACGCGGACGGTGACGACGAACGCGCGACAGCCGCCAGCTACGAGGGCGATGAGGCCGTCGTGACGGCGGAGCCCGACGCCGAGCTGGAGGAGGACGAGGGTCTCTCGCCCATCTCCGACCGGCTGATGACGGAGCTGACCTCGCACCGGACGCTCGGCCTGCGCCACGCGCTTGGCGAGCGTCCGGACGTCGCCTTCATCGCGGCCCTGCACGTTCTGACGTTGAAGACCTTCTACCACTATGGCTCGGATAGCTGCCTCGAACTCGATCTAAAGAGCGTCAGCTTCGGGACGCAGGCGCCGGGCCTCAACGACAGCGCATCGGCCGAGGCGATCCGCGCGCGGCACGAGAGCTGGTCGAAGGCACTTCCCAAGGAATCGGCCGATCTCTGGGACGCCTTGCAGGAATGGGATCGCGACAGCCAAGCGGGCCTGTTCGCCCACATCGTCAGCCTCTCGGTCAACGCGGTGTACGAGCCCTGGAACCGGCGGCCCCGTTCGGTGGCCCATGCCGATCGGCTGGCGCAAGCGGTTGATCTCGACATGGCGACGGGCGGGTGGAAGCCGACCGTGGACAACTTCCTCGGCCGGGTGACGAAGGCTCGCATCCTTCAGGCGGTTTCCCAGGCGAAGGGGCAGCGCGCCGCCGATCGGATCGAGCATCTCAAGAAGGGTGACATGGCGGCCGAGGCGGAAACGCTTCTGGCCGACACCGGCTGGCTGCCCGAGCCACTCCGCACACCGGGCAGCGTCATTGAGGCCGAACCAACCACGGAATCTGCGGCCGAGGAAACTGCAGAGCAGTCCAGCGAAAAACTGCCGGAGGACGAGGACGAGCCGGTCGCACAGAATGATGACGCCGGCGAGCCGATGATCGCGGCCGAATAGCTGCCGACTGCAACGAGGCCCGCCGCCCGGACCACCCCACGGAGCAGGCTTCGGGGACCTGGGCTGCGGGCCTTTTCTTTTCGAGGACCATCATGAGCAACACCGCGCATGATCTCGCACGGCGATTAGGTCGGCAGGCCGAGGCCGTGTGCCGCCATTACCTCTCCGCGGGGCGGCGTGAAGGCGGCTATTGGCTTGTCGGCGACGCCCGCAACGTCGCTGGCCGTTCGATGTTCGTGCGGCTCAAGGACACGGCGAAAGGGCCGGCGGGCAAATGGACCGACGCCGCCACCGGCGAGCATGGCGACCTGCTCGACGTCATCCGGGAAAGCTGTGGTCTGATCGACTTCAAGGACGTCGCCGATGAGGCGCGTTCGTTCCTCAGCCTCCCGCACCCCGAGCCAGAGCCCGCTCAATCCCGAGCGCGCGGACCTAGTGCCCCAACCGGATCACCGGAAGCGTCACGCCGACTGTTCGGCATGTCGCAGCCGATTTCCCGGACTCTCGTAGAAACGTATCTCCGTAATCGCGGCATTACGGCTTTGCACGGAACCGCAAGCCTGCGCTTCCACCCGCGCTGCTACTATCGGCCCGACGACGATAGCCCGACCGAAACTTGGCCGGCGATGATCGCTTCCGTCACCGATCTCTCTGGCCATCTGACCGGGGCGCATCGCACTTGGCTTGATCCGGGCGGCTTCTCCAAGGCGGCGCTCGGCAAGGCGCCGATCGACACACCGCGACGAGCGATGGGCGACCTTCTCGGAAATGCCGTTCGATTTGGCGTGGCGGGCGAAGTCATGGCGGCTGGCGAAGGCATCGAGACGATGCTGTCGCTCCGATGCGTCTTGCCGAGCATGCCAATGGTCGCGGCGCTCTCGGCCGCCCACCTCTCCGCCATCCTGTTCCCGGACACGCTTCGCCGGCTCTACATCGCCCGTGACGACGATCCTGCCGGCGACGGTGCGATGGCGACGTTGATCGGCCGGGCGCAGGAGGCCAGGATCGAGGCGATCGTGATCTCGCCGCGGCTCGGCGACTTCAACGAGGATCTCCGGCTGCTCGGTGTCGATGCGCTTCGGGGTACCAGCCGGGTGCAGATCGCGGCACAGGACGTCGCTCGCTTCATGGAGCTGGCGGCATAGCCGGAACGGAATGAGGAGTCGCGTCGGCGTCGTCACGGCGAGGCCGGCGGTCATGCTTCCTTGTGAGTCGGAGAGGACCGCCCCCACGGCCTTCTGAGAGGGCGATCGGGCAGCAAGCGGCTCGGACCGGCAACCTTGTGCGCCGACTATTTTCCGGCGGCGGCCGAGGCCGCCTTTCCATCGCGAGACAAAATAGTCGGCCCCTTCGGTCCTCCGCCAAGGCTCCGGCCCTTCGCTGCGCTGCGGGTGCAGGTCCGGTCGCCTGCCGCCTTCGTCGCCATGAAAGCCGCGATGGGCGCGGTCGATCCGACGAAGGAAGCCTGCGATGACCACCGACCACGACGACGATTTTGAGCCGCACCATAGCTCATCCTCGACCGACCAGGTCCTCCACGAACTCCAGCTCTATGGCTACCGCCCCTTCCACGACGAGCCCGACCCGAGGCCGCTCCCCGAAGCGAACATCCTCGTGGGCAGTATCTCCGACATCTTCGACGCCCTGGTGGTGGCGCTCGCCGACACACGCCTCGAGCCCGACCTCGAAGACCTGCTCTGGTCGACGGTGAACGTCTTTCATCGCGCCATCGACCGGATCGAACGCGAACTCGACGACAACGAGCTGGCGCAGCAGCGCTCCCAGCGGGAACAGGACGGCAGTGAGGTGAAGTCCGTCGAGCTGGAGCGACTGACGGCGGAAGGCCAGACGCTGATCGAGCGACGCAACGCCTTCGAACTGATGCGCGACCAGGCCGCCGACCAATTCGAGCAGCACACCTACTCCGCCTGGCGGCCGCGCAACGGGTCGAAGGTCAACCATCGCAACCTCACCTCGGCGATGATCGACAGCCGCGACTTCCTGGCTGCGAAGAAGCGCGCCGACAACCAGGTGCTCCTGCCGGCGGGTCCGAAGGTGGCGCTCACCGGCGGGCTCGACTTCAACGATCACCGCCTGATCTGGGCCAAGCTCGACCAAGTCCATGCCAAGCACCCCGACATGGTGCTGCTGCACGGTGGATCGCCCAAGGGAGCGGAGCTGATCGCCGCCAAATGGGCCGATAACCGCAAGGTGCCGCAAATCGCCTTCAGGCCTGACTGGACGAAGCACGCCAAGGCTGCGCCGTTCAAGCGCAACGATGCGATGGTGGAGACGCTGCCGATCGGAATGATGTACTTCCCCGGCACGGGCATCCAGGACAACCTCGCCGACAAGGCCAAGAAGCTCGGCATTCCGGTCTGGAAATTCGGCGGCGCGTAAGCGCCGCCCTCAATCATTCAGCGATGAGAGGGCCAATCTGCAGCGCAGCCGGGCAGCGGAACTCCCACAGGAATTCCGCTCCCGATCTGGTCCATTTCCGGCTATACTCAGGACCGCGCCGTGGTGGTGGTGGAAGGCGCGACCGTCAGACCTTTATCTCACGGAGACCGCCGCCATGATCATCTTTGGACCACTACTCGTCATCGCCGGCATTTGCTTCGTCTGCTGGCTTCTCTTCACCCTTGCTGTATTCGCCTTGCCCTTCTTCGTGGGCCTGACGCTCGGCGTCTGGGCGTTCCACAGCGGCGCCGGCGTGCTCGGCGGCATCCTCGTCGGCTTGGTCGCCGGCGGGGCGACGTTCGGTATCGGCCAGTTCGCGCTGGGCTTCGTGCCCTGGACCTGGATGCGGCTCCTGATCATCCTGCTTTTCGTCGCACCCGCCGTGGTCGCTGGATACAGCGCCACCTACGGGATCGCGCACATGGCCATGCCGTCCGCGACTTGGCAGACGATCTTCGCGGTCATTGGTGCGATCGCCGTCGGGATTACCGCGTTCTTCCGGTTCACAGGAATGGCCACACCCGGACTGGCCGGAAAGGGCATGGCGCGGACCTGATATCGATCCAGCGGCGAGAGGCAGGCGCGGACAGGCTTGCGCAGCGCCTCCTCGTCATCGGTGGTGGCTGAGGCTGGCGGGAGCCCGAGATCATCGTAGCCGATCGCCCGCTCGCATCCTCATAGGGAAATTGGACCGAGCGTCGCCGCTCTCGCTCTCCACCGACATACAAGGCGTTGACCGGCCTCGGTCTGCTATCGCGGCGCACTGGTCTGGAAGCGCCGGGTCGCCTGAAGGAGATCGCCTCGATCTGCCGGAGTCGTGCGCGCCAGACTGTTTCCAGCGCGACAGTCGCCAGGTTCTCCTTGAATCACCTCTGTAGATCGAGAGCACCAAACGGCCTCTTCAATGGGCTGATCTAGCCGAAGGACGGCTGAAGCCTCGATCGCCTATGGCGCAACAGCGGCGTCAAAACTTTCTTCCCCTGCCGGCTGCGCCGCCATTCCTCGCGAAACAAGAAAGCCCCTCCTCTGCTGTCGAGCCCCTCCGGGGTGCGCCGTCGATCGCCTCCGGCCAACCGATCGCCATCGAGGCCGCAATGGTGCGGGCTCGAAACAGAACTCAAGGAGAAATACCATGGCCACCATCGGCACCTTCAAGAAGACCGGCACGAACGAATTCACCGGCGAAATCGTCACCCTCTCGGTCCAGGCCAAGAACGTCCGGATCGTCCCCGAAGCGGCCCGCACCGCCGACAACAGCCCCAGCCACCGCGTCTACGTCGGCCGAGTGGAAATCGGTGCCGCCTGGTCCAAGCGCTCCAACGAGGGCCGCGACTATCTGGGCCTCAAGCTCGACGATCCGAGCTTCACCGCCCCGATCTTCGCCAACCTCTTCGACGACGAAGAGGGCGAGGGCTACAGCCTGATCTGGTCCCGCCCCAACGGCCGCCGGGGCGACTGATCTAATGCCCCGTCCGGCCGGTCCGGGCGGGGCATCCCCTTGCCCGCGAGGGCGGCGGCGATCCTTGAACAGGCGGAATACCTAGTTTACTAGGTGGCAGTATATTAGGTGGCACGGCGATCTCACCGCATGAGCTTGCGGGAGATCGTCGCGACGAATCTGCGAAGACTGAGACATGCCAAAAGCCTGTCGCAGGAGGAGCTTGCCGATCGTGCGGGCATCAATCGCAACTATGTTGGCATGCTGGAGCGCGAACAGCACTCCGCGACCGTCGACATGCTCGAGAAGCTCGCCGAGGTCCTTGAGGCGGACCCCGTCGAATTCTTTCGTCGCGAGACGTGAACCAAGCTCGTCACGGAATTTAAGGCTCGATTGGGGTCTTCTTCCGAGCCTTCACAGGTACGGCGCGCACCAGCTCGGTGGCTTCCACCTCGAGCGCCTCCGCGATCCGACCCAGCACCGTCACGCTCGCCGAGACGTCAGCGCGTTCGATCCCTCCGACGTACCGGGCGCTCAACCCGGCCCTTTCGGCCAATTCCTCTTGCGTCATCCCTTTCGCATGACGCAACCGACGCAGATTGATCGCCATGACCTCCTTAAGATCCATGGCGATGATGGAGCCGACATAGGAACTATCGTTCCAGGAATGATCGTTCCGATTCGTACATGCCGTTGTTATTCATCGACCATGCGAAGGCGTCAGTTTGCCACTTCCGCGAGCAACGTGATGCGCCCCAGGCATCGCGGCGTAAGTATTCGCTGCGCAAATCTTGCAAAAATTCGCGGTAAATGAATGGCTAACACATTGCTTTGATCTCTAGGGGGTGGATCGCAATGACTGAGGTGTCCTTCCAGGACCGGCCGCCGCACACCGACCGCTTAAACGCCTATGACGAGCAACATCTGGCGATCTATCTCCGATTGCTGATGGCAGACGAAGAGGGCGCCGACTGGCGCGAAGTCGTGCAGTTCATCTTCGGCCTCGACCCGGCGCAGGAGCCCGCTCGTGCCAAAACGGTCCATGACAGCCACTTGGCGCGAGCCCGCTGGATGACAGAGACGGGCTATCGGCACTTGCTTGAACCCCGGATGCAGTGAGTTCTCGTCCCGGACTCCCACGGCTCGCAGCCACGCGCGATGCAACCTTAAGGACTACTTTGGCGGGCGATTTTTCCGGATCGTGGCGACCCTCCTTGAGAGAGGACAAAACGAGAGGAAACGCCATGCCCACGGAGGATTGGCGCTCGCCGGAGACGATTGATCGCCTGAACTGCCTTGAACGTCCCGGTTTTGCCGCCGAATTTTTGCGCCGCAACCCTGATTACCGCCGCGACTTCGTCCGGACCCAGCGCCGGATCGCACGCGCTTCCGTCGATGCCGAGGCTGCCCACGTCAGTCTCGCTCGGCGATGGGGGTTGCGCTTTCGCCCACGATCCCGCGTCTCCAGTCGGACTCGAACCCGTCTTGTGGCTACCGGAAGTCTCACCGGCCACGCTGATTCTTGAACCGGCGCCATCCGGGTTCGATACGACGACATCCTTCGATACGAGCGCCTTCAGTCCTGCACCCGTCGAGCGCACCGACGCCGATGGCCGCGAACTGGTGATCGTCGACGGCTCGGGCGAACTCCATATCCGCCTGCAAGATGAGCAAGCCACGCGACGCCCGGCCGTGCTTCTGCCGCTCGACGGTATGTTCGAGCTTCGACTCGACGTCGCGCTACGCTTCGCGCGGCGACTTAGCGGCCAGCGCCTCAACTTTCTCCCGACCGCCCTGCGGCTCACATCCTTCCAGAAACGGCGACTGATCCAACTCCTCCACGCCTTCGACGTTCACGATGCCGGCGGTGGCCCGCGCGAGATTGCGGCGGAAGTACTCAGCTCCGACCACGCCCAGCTTCCCTCTGTCGAATGGAAGGATTCGCACGCGCGCCGCAAAGCCAACCGCCTGATCCACGATTCGATCGCCCTCGTCGAAAGGGGCTATCTGAAGCTCCTGCGCGGTCTCTGACGCGCGCCACCATCCATCCCCACGCATCGCTATCACCGCTCGGACCATTGGCCAACGGCCATGTCCGCGACGTTTCCGTTCGCCCCGTCTCAAACGGGGGGACACGCGCCAACCAAAATATTCGTCCACCCCCAACGCCTGAACTCTCCGCCACCGTCACCCCGACATGCCGCGATTTGGCCGCGGCGCTTCGAGGCAAGACGGAGGCTCCCTATGCTCGACAGGTCCGCGCAGCTTTCCACGCGCTACGTCCGAACCCACGAGGCGGCGCGCCTCCTCGGCATCTCGGCGCGCACCCTGGAGAAATATCGCTGCCACGGCAGCGGCCCGACCTTCCGCAAACTCGGCGGCCGCGTCGTCTACGCCATCGGCGATCTCGAGGCCTGGGCTGATCAGGCCGCCTGCAGCTCGACATCAGATCCCCGTTACGTCGAGGCCCGCGCCGCCGGCCACGCGCAGCGCTGAGGCGGTCTCTGATGTCCTCGCGCCGCCTCATTACCGCCAGCGAACGGAGCAAGCTCGACCCGTTCGTGGTCGCCACGGGCGACGCCAGCCCGCGCGATCAGCGCGACCTGATGGAGCGACCGTTCTTCTCGCTCGCTAAGACCAGGCGCACCGCGCCGATCCTCTACGAGGCCGGCGACGTGCGGGTGGAAGTCTATGCCGTCCCTGAGCACGGTATGGCGACCATCTGGGATGCCGACGTGCTGATCTGGGCGGCGAGCCAGATCGTCGAGGCCGAAAACCTCGGCTTCAAGACCTCGCGCTTCCTGCGTTTCACGCCGTACCAGCTCCTGACGTCCATCGGCCGGCAGACCGGCGCGCGCGATTACAAGCTCCTGAAGGGCGCACTCGCGCGCCTGCAATCGACCGTCATCCGCACGACGATCCGCAACGGCGAGCATTGGCGGCGGCACCAATTTTCCTGGATCAACGAGTGGGAGGAATGCACGACGCGCGACGGCCGCGTCGAGGGCATGGAGTTCGTCCTCCCCGACTGGTTTTACCGCGGCGTCATCGATCGCTCGCTCGTTCTCGCGATCGATCCGGCCTACTTCCGACTGACCGGAGGCATCGAGCGCTGGCTCTACCGCGTCGCCCGCAAGCACGCCGGCCGTCAGCCGAAGGGTTGGCTGTTCGAGATCGCCCATCTGCACGAGAAGTCCGGAAGCCTGGTGCGCGTCTCGGATTTCGCGCTCCAGATCCGGCGGATCGCCGCGCGCCAACCGCTGCCCGGCTATAGCCTGCGCATCGAGTGGCAGGGCCGGCGCGAGCTGCTGCGCATTCTGCCGGCTCACTTATCCACAGTCCCTGTGGATGGCGCTGTGGAAGCGGTCGGGACTTCGCACGCAAACGGTATCGGGACTCCGCACGCAGCCCTATCGGGACTTCGCACGCACGAATCCCAGCTAACGCTCTGGCCGGAAACGGCGATTCCGGGCCTTAACTTAGAGTCTAACTCAGAATCTAACTCTTGTAGTTGGCCGGCGCGATCTGCGGATAAGCGCACCACCCCTGCCACGCCGACCTCACACCAGCCAGGACGACAGCCGTCTCTGCCCTTCAGCCGGCCGCCGGGAGGGAAGCGATGATCATCGCTCTGCTCAATCAGAAAGGCGGCGTCGGCAAGACCACGCTTGCGCTGCACCTCGCCGGCGAGCTGGCGTTGCACGGCAAGCGCGTCACGCTGATCGATGCGGACCCGCAGGGCTCGGCGCTCGATTGGTCGCAGCAGCGGGCGCGGGAAAACGTCTCGCGGTTGTTCGGCGTCGTCGGCTTGGCGCGCGACACGCTCCATCGCGAAGCGCCCGAGATCGCCCGCACCGCCGACCACGTCGTGATCGACGGCCCGCCACGCGTCGCCGGCTTGATGCGCTCGGCGCTCCTCGCCGCCGACCTGGTGCTGATCCCCGTGCAGCCGTCACCGCTCGATGGCTGGGCTTCGGCCGAGATGCTGGCCTTGCTGCGCGAGGCGCGCATCTACCGTCCGCAGCTCGCCGCCCGCTTCGTGCTGAACCGCTGCGGCGCCCGCACGGTGATCGCCCGCGAGACCGCCGAGACGCTGGCGGATCACGATCCGCCGGTGCTCGCCAGCACGGTCGGCCAGCGCGTCGCCTTCGCCGACGCCGCGCAATCGGGCCGCCTGGTCTTCGAGCTGGCCGAGCAAAGCGCCGCGGCCCGGGAGATCAGCGCGCTCGCCGCGGAAGTCGCGAGGATCGCGCCATGAACGAGCGACCCACCAGGCGCGGCTTTGTGGCGCGACCAGGCGACGCCGAGGGCTGGATCAAGGCGCCCGAAGTCCCGGCGCGGCGCACCGATGACGCCTCGGCGTTCACCGCGCGTCTCACCATCGACGTCACGCCAGCGCTGCGTGGCCGCATCAAGGTCGCGGCCTTCCGGCGCGGGGTCACCGTCGCAGACATGCTGCGCGACCTCCTCGTGCGCGAATTCCCCGACGACGCCGGAGAGCCATCATGAGCGACAACGCACTGTCGCCGCAGCAAGCCGCGCCGCTGTCCAGTCGCGCCGCCATTGCGCTCACGCATGTCGAGCTGACCTGGATCGAGAAGAAGATCGAGCGCTGGCTGCGCTTCGGCCGGCGTGCCGAGGAGAAGATCCTCGATCGTCGCCGCAGCATCTCCAGCTTCAAGCCGGGCAGTATCTTCGCCTTCGTGCGCTGGGCGTCGAATGACTTCGGCACCATCATTTCGCGCATGGATATCGTGCGTGCGGTCGAAGCCGGCGCGCCGTACCAGACGCTGCCCTTCGTGAGCCCCGGCGGCGAGATCCTGTTGCGCGTCGATAGCTGGCCGAAGGTCGAGCGCGTGCTGCTGGCGATCGATGCGGTCGAAGCCCTCGACATCGATCCGGCAGACGCCGCGCCGGAATACTGGCGCCACCTCCACAACCGCCTCGCCGCCGGCCATGAGCCGCACCCCTACGCGCGCGATCAGCATGCGGCGTGGCTCAAGCGCAGGAGCGTCACGCCGTGACCCGCTTCGGCTACGTCATGACGACGTACTTCGCCATGCTCGTCTTCATCGGCTTGGCGTTCTTCCATCCGGCGCCGCGCCTGATCTGGAACGTCACGGCGAGCACGCCGACCGGGCTCTATGCACTCCGGCCGGCCGGACGGCTCCATGCGCTCGAGCTGGTCGCCGTGCGTGCGCCTGAACCGATCGCCAGCTACCTGGCTAATGGCGGCTTCCTGCCGAAGGGCGTGCCGCTGCTGAAGCATGTGATGGCGCTGTCTGGACAGACCGTGTGCCGCGTGGGCGACGCCATCACCGTCGATCGCGTCGCCGTCGGCACGGCGCGTGAGCGCGATCATCTCGGCCGCCCCCTGCCGCGTTGGAGCGGCTGCCACACGCTCGGCCCCAGCGATGTCTTCCTCATGAATCCGACCGTCCCGGACAGCCTGGACGGCCGCTATTTCGGCCCACTTCCCACCACCGCGATCATCGCCCGCGCGGTCCCCTTGTGGACCGACGAGGCCGGTGACGGCCGCTTCGTCTGGCGCGCCGCCACCGATTGACCCGCTTCTCAACCCGCCAACAACGGAGGCTTTCCATGGCGCAGATTGGTCAGTTCACCCGCGATAAATCCGGTTTCATCGGGCGCATCCAGACGCTGTTCTTCTACCGCGACCTCTCTCTCGTACCGGCCGAATCCTCCGATGCCGAGAATGCGCCCGACTACCGCATCCACCTCGGCGATGGCGAGGGTCCGGAGATCGGCGCGGGTTGGACGCGCACGGGCGAGAAGGCAGGCGAGTATGTCTCGCTGGTCATCGACGATCCCGCACTCGCACAGCCGATCCGCGCCAATCTCTTCCAGTCGGGCGACGACAAGTCCGCCTGGGTGTTGAACTGGAACCGGCCGCCGAAGCGCAGCGAGCGGGACTGAGCGAATGCGGCGCGCGCTTCTTCTCATCGCCAGCGCCACGGCGATCGGCATGCCGACGGTCGCCGTCCGCGCTCGGCCAGCAGCGGCCGTAGTGCAGGCTGCAACCGAACCCTATGCCGCGTTGATCGCCGAGGCCGCACAGCGGTTCGCCATCCCGGCAGCATGGATACGGGCGATCATGCGTATCGAGAGCCGCGGCGATCGTCGTGCAATCTCCCCGAAGGGCGCGATGGGCCTGATGCAGCTCATGCCCGAAACCTGGGCTTCGCTGCGCGCTCGCTATGGCCTTGGGCGCGACGCGTTCGATCCGCGCGACAACATCCTGGCCGGCGCGGCTTTCCTGCGCGAGATGCACGACCGCTACGGATCACCAGGCTTCCTCGCGGCCTACAATGCTGGGCCTGGACGATACGAGGACTACCGCGATCGCCGCCGTCCGTTGCCGGCCGAGACGGTCGCCTACGTCGCGGCGCTCGTCCCTTTTGTCGGGGACGGCGTGACCGATGGGCCTGTCCTGGTGGCGGCCTCCGATCCGTCGTCCTGGACACAAGCGCCGCTCTTCATCACGCGGTCGGCAAGCGCTGAATCGGCTCGTGGCGAGACCTCCAAGCAGCAGCCGAACGCCACGCCGGCCGTCGTTGCCGTGCGCGATGTCTCCGCCATCGCCCCGCAATCAGGCGGTCTGTTCGTGCCCGTTTCCGCATCGGGGCCGCAGCCATGATCGCGCCGTCCGCCGGCCTTTCGTTCGCGGCGAAATCACCGTCAGCGTGCGCTTTCCTTGGCGGCGTGGCATCCGCTCCTCGCGCAGCCAGCGGGCCAAGCCTTTCATCGCCCAGGCGCTCGCCGCCGCCCAGCGCGCCGGAGGCGGCGGCGTCTCGCGGCAGGGTCTGCTCCGGAGCGGCAACCGCTCGACCTTCGGCCGCGGCCGTGTCGCCGCCATCCGAGCGAACCATCTGCTAACGGGCCGCTCGCGCCTGGTGACGGTCAAGGCGCGCGTCGTCCGCCACACCGCGCGCTCGGCGCCGCTTGGCGCTCATCTCGGCTACCTCCGGCGCGAGGGCGTCACCCGGGACGGGGAGAAGGCCAGGCTGTTCGGTCCGGAGACCGAGGACGCCGATCCCAAGGCCTTCGCAGAGCGGAGTGAGGGTGACCGCCACCACTTCCGCTTCATCGTCAGCCCGGAGGATGCGCCGGAGATGGCCGACCTCAGGGGCTACGCCCGCGAGCTGGTCGGCCAGATGGAGAAGGACCTCGGCACCAAGCTCGATTGGGTCGCCGTCGATCACTGGAACACCCAGCACCCGCACGTCCATATCATCGTGCGGGGCGTCGCCGAGGACGGCCAGGACCTCGTCATCTCCCGCGACTACATCAAGGAGGGGATGCGCGCCCGCGCTCAGGACCTGGTCACACAGGAGCTGGGGCTGCGCAGCGATATCGACATCCGCCATGCGCTCGAACGCCAGGTCGAGGCCGAGCGATGGACGCAGCTCGACCGGCAGCTAATGCGCGATGCCGGCCGGCAGGGTGTCATCGATATCGCGCCCTCTCCGGGACAGGAGCCCGACCCGTTCCAGCCGCTGAAGGTCGGGCGGCTGCGGCATCTGGAGAGCCTCGGCCTCGCGCATCAGCTCGGGCCCGGCCAGTGGACGATGGACGAGGCGGCCGAAACCACACTCCGCGAACTCGGCGAGCGCGGCGACATCATCAAGCGCATCCATCGCGGCTTGCGAGAGCGCGGGATCGAACGCGCGGCCGCGAGCTATGTGCTGGCCGGCGAGAGCCTTGACGTACCCGTCATCGGCCGGATGGTGGATCGCGGCCTGGACGACGAACTGAAGGGCACAGCCTATGCCGTAATCGACGGCGTGGACGGCCGCACCCACCACATCAAATTCCCCGACCTCGACGCGACGGGCGATAGCGCGCCAGGCTCCGTCGTCGAGCTTCGCAAGTTCGACGACGCACAGGGGCGCCGGCGCGTGGCGCTGGCCGTGCGGTCGGACCTCGCGATCGAGGACCAGGTGACGGCCAGCGGCGCGACCTGGCTCGACCGGCAGGCGGTCGCGCGCGATCCCGTGGCGCTGGGCCAATCGGGGTTCGGCGCCGAGGTCCGCGACGCGCTTGACCGGCGGGCCGAGCAGCTCGTCGAGCAGGGCCTCGCCGAGCGCCAGGCGCGGGGCATCACCTTCTCCCACGGCCTGATCGGTACGCTCCGGCGCCGTGAGGTCGAAGCCTTAGGCGAGCGGCTCGCCACCGAGACGGGCCAGACCTTCAACCAGGCCGCCCCCGGCGAGTACGTCGCCGGCTCATACCGCCAGCGCTTCACGCTCGCCTCCGGGCGCTTCGCCATGATCGACGACGGTCTCGGCTTTCAGCTCGTGCCCTGGACGCCCTCCCTCGAAAAGCAGCTCGGCCGCCACGTCTCCGGCGTCGCGCGCGATGACGGCGGCGTCGACTGGGGCTTCGGTCGCAACAGAGGAATTGGCATATGAGTGATCCTTCGAGCCAAAGGTCCCAGGAGAGGCTCGCCGGTATGTCCGCGACCAAGATTCTCTGGGGTCAGATCATCACGGTCTTCGCCATCGTGTTGCTCGCAATTTGGTCAGCTACGGAGTGGACCGCTTGGCGGCTTGGCTTCCAGCCCGAGCTTGGGCGGCCCTGGTTCGAAATCCTGCGCTTCCCGTTTTATCTGCCGCCAGCGTTCTTCTGGTGGTGGTACGCCTACGACGCCTATGCGCCGTCGATTTTCATCGAAGGGGCATACATCGCATCATCCGGCGGACTCATCGCCGCGGCCGTCGCCATTGGGATGTCGGTCTGGCGTGCCCGCGAGGCGAAGAACATCGAGACCTATGGCTCTGCGCGTTGGGCGCAGCCGAAGGAGATCGAGCAGGCCGGCTTGCTCGGTCCCGACGGCGTGGTGCTGGGCCGCCACGACCGCAGCTACCTCCGCCATGATGGACCGGAGCATGTGCTTTGCTTCGCGCCGACCCGCAGTGGCAAAGGCGTCGGCCTGGTCATCCCCTCGCTACTCACTTGGCCGGGGTCGGCGATCGTCCACGACATCAAGGGCGAGAACTGGCAGCTCACCGCCGGCTTCCGGGCGCAGCACGGCCGCGTCCTCCTGTTCGACCCGACCAATGCGAAGTCGTCGGCCTACAATCCACTGCTTGAGGTCCGGCGTGGCGAGTGGGAAGTCCGCGACGTGCAGAACATCGCCGACATCCTGGTCGACCCCGAAGGCAGTCTTGAGAAGCGCAATCACTGGGAGAAAACCAGCCATGCGCTACTGGTTGGCGCCATCCTGCACGTACTCTACGCCGAGGAGGACAAGACCCTCGCCGGTGTCGCCGCCTTTCTGTCCGACCCCAAGCGGCCGATCGAGTCCACCTTGGCGGCGATGATGAAGACCGCCCACCTCGGCGAGGCCGGCGTTCATCCCGTGGTCGCGTCTGCGGCGCGGGAGCTGCTGAACAAGTCCGGCAACGAACGGTCCGGCGTGCTGAGCACGGCGATGTCGTTCCTCGGCCTTTACCGTGATCCCGTCGTCGCCGAGGTGACGCGCCGCTGCGACTGGCGGATCGGCGACATCATGGCCGGCGACCGCCCGACGACGCTCTACCTCGTCGTCCCGCCGTCCGACATCAACCGGACCAAGCCGCTCATCCGCCTGATCCTCAACCAGGTCGGCCGCCGCCTGACGGAGGACCTGCAGGCCAAGGCGGGACGCCGCCGATTGCTCCTCATGCTCGACGAGTTCCCGGCGCTCGGCCGCCTCGACTTCTTCGAGTCGGCGCTGGCCTTCATGGCAGGCTACGGCATCAAGAGCTTCCTAATCGCCCAGTCGCTGAACCAGATCGAAAAGGCCTACGGCCCGAACAACTCGATCCTCGACAACTGCCATGTCAGGGTCAGCTTCGCGACCAACGACGAGCGGACGGCGAAGCGCGTCAGCGATGCACTCGGCACGGCGACCGAGATGAAAGCGATGAAGAACTACGCCGGCAGCCGGCTATCGCCGTGGCTGGGGCATCTCATGGTCTCGCGCTCGGAGACCGCGCGCCCGCTGTTGACACCGGGCGAGGTGATGCAGCTCCCGCCCGCCGATGAGATCGTCATGGTGTCAGGTGTCCACCCGATCCGGGCGAAGAAGGCGCGCTATTACGAGGACGAACGGTTTCAGGAGCGGATCGTAGCGCCGCCCGTGCCGGCGCGGCCGAAGGAGGGGCGGCCCGATGATTGGAGCGCCCGTCCGCTGCCGCCGCGGCCGCCGACGCCGATGGCACGCGACGGCGAGGAAGCTGATGACGAAGATCCAAAGAATGTGGATCGGCGCAAGCAGCCCGAGCTGAGTCAGGAGGCTATCGAAAAAAAGCAGCCGGTCGAGAATGAGTTCGCACTCGATCCCGCAGACGACATCGAGGAGGACGCGCCCCGGATCGGACGGATGAACGACCTGATGCAGGGTGTCGCCCGCCAGGCCTCGCTCGATCCGGGCGACGACCTCGGACTGTGAGGGTCGGATGACGGCGCCGAAGAAAAAGGCCCAGGTTTCGGTCTATCTCGACCCGGGCGTCATGAAGGCGCTTTCCGCATATGCGGCGCGCCGCGAGCAATCGATGTCGCTCGTCGCCGAGGCGGCCATCGCATCGTTCTTGTCACCCGATGCCGACGAGCGACGCGAAGCGGCGATCGCCAAGCGTCTCGATCAGCAGGATCGACGCCTGGCGCGGCTCGAGCGCGACATCTCGATCGGCGTCGAGACGCTGGCCTTGTTCATCCGCTTCTGGCTGAACACAACGCCGCCGCTCCCTGAACCGGCCGCGAAGGCCGCGCGCGCCCAGGCCGGCGCGCGCTACGACAACTTCATCGCCACGTTGGGCCGGCGCCTCAACGAAGGGCCGAAACTTCGGCAGGAGATTCCGGACGACGTCTCGGAGCACTCTGCGAGCGGCTCCTCCGAGTCGTAATCTCCGAACCAAATTCATTTCGTGATGCGGCAAAGGACAGCGAGTGCCAGAATAGGTCCACCGCACCCGGCAAGTCTTTTTTCTCTGCTCTACGCTCGGTCCCTACGACGACTGAATACTTGTTGAACTGCCCTATTTCTTGCCTCTTCTAATCATCCCCGTCGCCAATCGCGTGTTGCGATTAGCTTATTACGGGGACGATCGTGGCGGTTGCTCCACTCCATTCCGAGGCCTTCTCGCGCGGCGCGCGCATGCTGCGCACCGCGCTCGGCCCGGCGATCGCCGCCTTCCTCGAAGACCCATCGATCGTCGAGGTGATGCTTAATCCCGACGGTCGGCTCTGGATCGACCGGCTGTCGGGAGGCCTGGAGGACACCGGGCGCACCATGTCTGCCGCCGACGGCGAGCGCATTGTGCGCCTGGTCGCGCACCATGTCGGTGCCGAGGTGCATGCGGAGCGGCCGCGAGTCTCCGCCGAGCTTCCCGAGACGGGAGAGCGGTTCGAAGGGCTGTTGCCGCCCGTCGTGACGGCGCCAGCCTTCGCGATCCGCAAGCCTGCCGTGGCAGTGTTCACGCTCGACGACTATGTCGCCGCGGGCACCATGACCGCCGGCCAGGCGGCGGCCCTGCGCGCGGCCGTCGCGTCGCGCAAGAACATCCTCGTCGCCGGCGGCACCGGCACCGGCAAGACCACGCTCACCAACGCCCTCCTGGCCGAGATCGCCGGGAGCAGCGACCGCGTCGTGCTGATCGAGGATACGCGCGAGCTGCAATGCCGCGCGCCGAACCTCGTCGCTATGCGCACCAAGGACGGCGTTGCCTCGCTCTCCGATCTCGTCCGCTCGTCGCTGCGCTTGCGGCCCGACCGCATCCCCATCGGCGAGGTGCGCGGAGCCGAAGCGCTCGATCTCCTGAAGGCCTGGGGCACAGGCCACCCCGGCGGCATAGGTACGATCCACGCCGGGACAGCCCTCGGGGCGCTGCGCCGCCTCGAGCAGCTCATCCAAGAAGCCGTCGTCACCGTCCCCAAGGCGCTACTCGCCGAGACCATCGATCTCGTCGCGGTGCTGCGCGGCCGCGGTGGCGAACGCCGCCTTTCCGAACTTGCTCTCGTCACCGGTCTCGATCCCGCCACCGGCGACTACCGCGTCCAAACCGCCGAGGCGGGCGGCGATCCCGGAGACCTCTCATGATTCGCGTTCTTGCCTCTGCCCGCCGTATGCACCGGCGCGCCTTCGACGTCGTCACCTTCGCAGCACTCTCGCTGACCTTTGCGCCAGCGGCCTATGCCTCCGGTTCTTCCATGCCGTGGGAGACGCCGCTCAACTCCATCCTCGAGTCTGTGCAAGGGCCGGTCGCCAAGATCATCTCGGTGATCATCATCACGGTGACGGGCCTGACGCTCGCGTTCGGCGATACGTCGGGTGGCTTCCGCCGGCTGATCCAGATCGTGTTCGGTCTCTCGATCGCCTTCGCCGCGTCGAGCTTCTTCCTGACCTTCTTCAGCTTCTCCGGCGGAGCGCTGGTCTGATGTCCGCGATCGTCGATCCCGACGTGCCCGGCTTCTTCGCGCCGGTCCACCGTGCTCTCACCGATCCCATCCTGATGGGCGGCGCGCCGCGGACAGTTGCGATCGCCAACGGCACGATCGCGGCGGCGATCGCGCTCGGCCTGCGGCTCTGGATTCCTGGCGCCCTGCTCTGGGCGGTTGGACACGCGGCGGCGGTGTGGGCCGCCAAGCGCGATCCGCTCTTCGTGGACGTGGTGCGCCGTCATCTCCGCTATCCCGCGCATCTGGGCGTGTGAGGTCGCAATGCTGAACCTCGCCGAATATCGCAACCGCCCTGCCGGTCTCGCCGACTTCCTGCCCTGGGCCGCTCTGGTCGAAGAGGGTGTCGTCCTCAACAAGGATGGTTCGTTCCAGCGCACCGCGCGCTTTCGCGGTCCGGACCTCGACAGCGCCACGCCCGCCGAGCTCGTCGCCGTGACATCGCGGCTGAACAATGCGCTACGCCGCCTCGGCTCCGGCTGGGCGATCTTCGTCGAGGCGCAGCGGATCGCAGCGCAGACCTATCCGCACTCGACCTTCCCCGATCCCGCGTCGGCGCTGGTGGATCTTGAACGGCAGGGCGCCTTCGAGGAAGCGGGCGCGCATTTCGAGAGCCGTTACTTCCTGACGTTCGTTTGGCTGCCGCCTGCGGAAGACGCCTCGCGCATCGAGAGCTGGCTCTACGAAGGGCGCACCCAAACCGGCGTCGATCCCTGGGAGCTGCTGCGGGGCTTCGTCGATCGCACCAATCGCGTGCTGCAACTGGTCGAGGGTTTCATGCCCGAGGTCAGCTGGCTCGATGACGGCGACACACTGACCTACCTGCACGCGACAATCTCGACGAGGGCGCAGCGCGTCCGCGTCCCCGAGACGCCGATGCACCTTGATGCACTGCTCGCCGACGAGCCGCTCGCCGGCGGGCTGGAGCCGAAGCTCGGCACAAATCACTTGCGCACGCTAACCATCGTCGGATTTCCGACCGCGACCCATCCTGGCATTCTCGACGAGCTGAACCGGCTGGCTTTCCCATACCGCTGGTCCACCCGCGCCGTGCTGCTCGACAAGACCGAGGCGGTGAAGCTGCTAACCAAAATCCGGCGTCAGTGGTTCGCCAAGCGCAAGTCCATCGCCGCCATCGTCAAGGAGGTGATGACCAACGAGGCGTCGACACTGGTCGATAGTGATGCCGCCAACAAGGCGGCCGACGCCGACATGGCGTTGCAAGAGCTGGGCACCGACGACGTCGGCCAGGCATACGTCACGGCCACCGTCACTGTATGGGACGAGGACGCCGGCCTCGCCGCCGAGAAGCTCCGTCTCGTCGAGAAAGTCATTCAAGGCCGCGACTTCACCTGCATGCCCGAGGGTGTGAACGCCCTGGAGGCGTGGCTCGGGTCAATTCCCGGCCACACCTATGCGAACGTCCGGCAACCGCCCGTCTCCACGCTGAACCTCGCGCACATGATCCCGCTCTCAGCGGTCTGGGCCGGCCCGGCACTCGACGAGCATTTCAAGGCGCCGCCGCTGCTGTTCGGCAAGACCGAAGGCTCGACGCCGTTCCGGCTGAGCCTGCATGTCGGCGATGTCGGCCACACGGTGATTGTCGGCCCGACCGGCGCCGGTAAGTCGGTCCTGCTATCGCTGATGGCGATGCAGTTCCGCCGCTACCGCAACGACCAAATCTTCGCCTTCGACTTTGGCGGATCGATCCGCACCGCCGCGCTCGCCATGGGCGGCGACTGGCACGATCTCGGTGGCAGCCTGTCCGCTGGATCCGAGCATTCCGTCTCGCTGCAACCGCTCGCGCGGATCGATGATCAGGCCGAGCGCGCCTGGGCGGCCGAGTGGGTGACGGCCATCCTCGCCAAGGAAGGCGTCACCATCGATCCGACCGCGAAGGAGCATGTCTGGTCGGCGCTGACGTCATTGGCGTCCTCGCCCGTGGGCGAGCGCACTATCACCGGCCTCGCGGTCCTGCTGCAATCCACCGCGCTCAAGCAGGCGCTTCAGCCTTATTGTGTTGGTGGTCCTTCGGGACGGCTCCTCGACGCCGAGACTGAGCAGCTCGGCTCCGCGCCAGTCCAGGCCTTCGAGACGGAAGGTCTGATCGGCGCCGGCGCGGCGCCCGCCGTGCTGACTTATCTGTTCCACCGCATCGAGGGTCGCCTCGACGGACGCCCGACCTTGCTGATCATCGACGAGGGTTGGCTGGTCCTCGACGATCCGGCCTTCGCGCAGCAATTGCGCGAGTGGTTGAAGACGCTCCGCAAGAAGAACGCGTCCGTCGTCTTCGCCACCCAATCGCTCTCCGACATCGACGGCAGCAACATCGCGCCAGCGATCGTCGAGAGCTGCCCGACGCGCATCTTCCTGCCGAACGAGCGCGCGATCGAGCCGCAAATCACCGCGATCTACCGCCGCTTCGGTCTCAACGATCGCCAGATCGAGATCCTCGCCCGCGCTACACCTAAGCGCGACTACTACTGCCAGTCGCGCCGCGGCAATCGGCTCTTCGAACTGGGGCTCGGCCCCGTCGCGCTCGCCTTCTGCGCCGCCTCTTCCAAGGCCGACCATGCCGCAATCGAGCGCCTGGTCGCCGAGCACGGCCGCGAGGCCTTCACGCAGACCTGGCTTGCGGACCGTGAGCTGCTGTGGGCCGCCGATCTCATCCCTGACCTGACCAACCTAGAGACGTCATCATGATCAAGCTGCGCCATCTGGCGACGGCGAACGCCGTCGTGCTCACCTTGGCTGTCACTACGCCGCCCGCGTCGGCGCAGCTCACCGTCTACGACCCGACCAACTTCAGTCAGAACGTGCTGACGGCGGCACGCGAGCTTCAGCAGATCAACAATCAGATCACGATGTTGACCAATCAGGCGACGTCGCTGGTCAACCAGGCGCGCAACCTTGCCAATCTGCCGATGTCGACGCTGACCCAGCTCCAGTCCTCGATCACCCAGACCCAGTCACTGCTAAGTCAGGCGCAGAACATCGCCTTCAATGTCCAGCGCGTCCAGCAGGCCTTTTCGACCAGCTATGGCACTGCGGCGGGTACGGGCTCTACCGCAACCATGGTCGCCAACGCCCGAACGCGCTGGCAGAACTCCGTCGCGGCCTTCGAGGACAGCCTGAAGGTTCAGGCAGGCGTGGTCGGCAACATCCCAACCAACTCCAGCGCCATGACCTCGCTGGTTTCCGCTAGCCAGAGCGCCACCGGCGCGCTGCAGGCCGCGCAGGCTGGCAACCAGCTTCTGGCCCTGCAATCGCAGCAGCTCTCCGACCTCGTCGCGGTGCTCTCGGCCAAGAGCCGGGCCGACGCGCTGGAGCAGGCGCGCACCGCGTCGGCCGAGGCGCAGGGCCAGCAGAACTACAAGACATTCTCGACGCGCAGCGGCTACCAGCCCGGCAACGTCACAATGTTCAGCGGGAATTGAGGCCTAAGATGCTGGGCCGGTCGGACACTTTCCGCGTCGTGGCGATCATCGCGTTGATCGCCGTCGTCGTCGTGAGCCTCGTCGCGATCCATCTGCGGCCTGCGCCGTCGGTCATGGAGACGCCGCCGACGGCCGCGGGCCCAGCATCCGATGACCTCTCGGCCGAGCTGCGCCGCTGCGGCGCGCTCGGCCCGCAGGACGCCGAGGACGCGCGCTGTGTGGCGGTCTGGGAGGAGAACCGTCGGCGCTTCTTCGGCAGGCCGGCGCGGCCATTGCCACCACAAACGCCCCCGGGCGCGGCTGCGCCGGCCACCAATGATGCGGGAGATGCGCGATGAACAACGTCGGCGTCATCGACACTTTCCTCAACACCTTCACAACATACATCGATTCCGGTTTCGGCCTGATCAAGGGCGAGGTCGGATACCTGTCCTCGACCTTGATCGTGATCGACATCACGCTCGCCGGACTCTTCTGGGTCTGGGGTGCGGACGAAGACATTCTTCAGCGCCTGGTGAAGAAGACCCTCTATATCGGCTTCTTCGCTTTCATCATCACCAACTTCAACAACCTCTCGGCGATCGTCTTCAACAGCTTCGCCGGCATCGGCCTGAAGGCCGGCGGCTCTTCGATCTCGACGGCCGACTTCCTTCGGCCAGGCAAGCTCGCCCAAGTCGGGCTCGACGCCGGTCAGCCCCTGCTCGACGCCGCGAGCCAGATGATGGGCTTCACCAGCTTCTTCGCGAACTTCGTCCAAATCGCGGTCTTGATGGTGTCGTGGATCCTGGTGCTGATCGCCTTCTTCATCCTGGCGGTGCAGCTCTTCGTCACCTTGATAGAATTCAAGCTGACCACACTGGCCGGCTTCATCCTTATTCCCTTCGCTCTCTTCAATAAGACCGCCTTCCTCGCCGAGAAGGTGCTCGGCAATATCGTCGCCTCCGGCGTCAAGGTGATGGTGCTGGCCGTCATCGTCGGCATCGGCACCGGCCTTTTCTCGCAGTTTACCCAGACCTACACCGGCGGACAGCCGACCGTGGAGCAGGCGCTCTCCGTTGTGTTGGCCGCGCTCGCCATGCTGGGCCTCGGTATCTTCGGGCCGGGCATCGCGACCGCCCTCGTCTCCGGTGCGCCGCAACTCGGCGCGGGCGCAGCGGTCGGGACCGGACTTGCTGTCGCCGGCACGGCGATGGCCGGCGCTGGCGCGCTGGGCCTGGCCGGAAGGGGAGCGATGGCCGCGGCCTCCGGCTCGGCCGCCGCGGCGCGCGGCGGCGCGGTGATGGCAGGCGGGGCGTCCTCCGCCTACAGCCTCGCGTCCGCCGGTAGGTCCGGGGCGTCGGGCGTCGCCGCCGGTCTTGGCGGCGTTGGGCGAGCCGCAGCCGCGAGCGCGGCCGCACCCTTTCAGCGTGCCGCCAGCCAGGCCGCAGATTCGGTGAAACAGAGCTTCGCGGAAGGCGCTAAATCAAGCTTCGCCGCCACCGGCGGCTCCTCGACCCAGGGCACGGTCGGCGGCGCCCAAAGCGCCGCTGCCGGCCCCGCCGAGGCGAATGCTTCGAACTCCGGGCCGCCGGCGTGGGCCCAGCGCATGCGGCGCAACCAAGCGATCCATCACGGCGCGACAGCGGCCGCCAACGCCCTCAGGTCCGGCGACAGCCATGGCGGCGGCCATTCCGTCAATCTCTCGGGAGGAGAATGAGCATGGCGATCTTCCGCCGCGCGTCGGTCCGCTATGGCCGCACACCTGAACCGGAAACCCCTTACCAGCGCGCCGCACAGGCCTGGGATGATCGCATCGGCTCGGCCCGAGTGCAGGCCAAGAACTGGCGGCTAATGGCTTTCGGCTCGCTCGCGCTCTCTATGGGTCTGGCCGGCGGCCTCGTCTGGCAATCGACGCACGGCAGCATCGTCCCTTGGGTGGTGCAGGTCGACAAACTCGGCCTGGCCCAGGCCGTAGCGCCCGCCGCAGCCGACTACACGCCGAGCGATCCGCAGATCGCCTGGTATCTCGCGCACTTCGTGTCGCTGGTTCGCTCGCTGCCGGCCGACCCCATCATCGTGCGGCAGAACTGGCTCGACGCCTACGACTTCACCAGCACCTCCGGGTCCCAAGCGCTCAACGACTACGCCCGCGCCAACGACCCGTTCGCCAAGCTCGGCAAGCAGCAGATCGCAATCGACGTCTCCAGCGTGATCCGCGCGTCGCCGTCGAGCTTCCGAGTCGGATGGGTCGAGCATCGGTATCAGGACGGCGCGCTCGCCGACACCTCACGATGGACCGCGATCCTCACCGTCGCGATCCAGACGCCAACCTCCGCCGACGTGCTCCGCAAGAACCCGCTCGGCATCTACGTCACCGCAATCAACTGGTCGAAGGAGCTGGGACAATGAGCCTGCCGATTTCCATGGAAGCCGGCGGTCCGGCTTCAGATATTTCCGCCAAACCACAAAGACGGCAAAGCGGCGCTACGTCTTTCCGTAAAGCCGGACTCGCGGCTTTGCTGATGTCCGTCAGCGCTCTGGGCGGCTGCGCCCACAAGTTCATTCCGCCCGACATCAACTACGACAGCGCGGTGCCGGCGAAGCTTAGCGCCGATCCGCCGCCGCCGATCAAGATCGTCGAGCTTCCCAAGCCCTTGCCGCTGCCCGGCCAGTTGAAGCCGCTCGATGGCGGCAAGCCTACGCCCGAAGCCGCTGATCCGACGGTGCGCGTCAACCAGGCCAACGCGGCGGCGCGGATCCAGCCGGTGCGCAACGGCTTCATCAACGCGGTCCAGGTTTATCCCTATTCGGCCGGCGCGCTCTATCAGGCCTACACCGCACCGGGCGAGATCACCGACATCGCCCTGCAAGAGGGCGAGCAACTCGCGGGTACTGGCCCGGTCGCCGCCGGCGACACCGTGCGCTGGATCATCGGCGACACCGAAAGCGGCGCGGGTCCGACCAAGAAGGTCCATATTCTGGTCAAGCCGACCCGGCCGGAGTTGTTGACCAATCTGGTCATCAACACCGATCGGAGGACCTACTTCCTTGAGCTGCGCTCGACCGAGAAGACTTACATGGCCTCGGTCTCGTGGCAGTATCCGGAGGACCAGCTCATTGCGCTCCGCCAGCAGAACCAGACCGCGGAAGCCGCGGCCCCGATCGCCACCGGCGTCGATCTCGCCGCCATCAACTTCCGCTACGCCATTCAAGGCGACAATCCAGCGTGGCGGCCCCTGCGCGCGTTCGACGACGGGCAGAAGGTCTACATCGAGTTTCCGACTGGCATTCGCCAAGGTGAAATGCCGCCGCTCTTCGTGATCGGTCCGGCCGGCGGGTCCGAGCTGGTGAACTATCGCGTCAAGGGCAACTACTACATCGTCGATCGCCTCTTCGCCGCCGCCGAGCTTCGCCTCGGCGACAAGGACAGCGAGCGGCGCGTGCGCATCGTCCGCACCGACGGAAGGCCGCGGTCATGACAACGGACGGTCCTGAAGAACAACCGGCGCCACTTCCACCGCCCAGCGCGGCGTCGCCCGATCTGCGGCTAAGGGGCGAACGGCCGCATGTCATGCGCCTGTCCCGGAAGGTCCTGATCAGCCTGGGCGCCGGCTCGGCGCTCGCGATCGCTGGCGCGCTCGGCTACGCGCTCCAGACGCACAACAAAGGGCAATCCGCCCAGGAATTGCTCAGCACGCAGAATCGGCCGTCGGCCGAGGGTCTGGCGGGTTTGCCCAAGGACTATACCGGCCTGCAGCGACAGGCGCCGCCGCTCGGACCGCCGCTGCCCGGGGATCTCGGAAAGCCGATGCTCAACGCCGGCGCGGCGCCGAACACTGTCACCGCCGGCGCCACGCCCGATCCGGAGGCGCAGCGAAGAGCCCAGGAGGAGGAAGCGGCGCGCGTCAGCCGCCTCTTCTCGCATACCAGCCAGCAATCTCCGGCCGCGGGCCAGATCGGCTCGATCCCGTCGGCCAGCGCGGCTATGGCTCCCGCCGCCACGCCGCCCGTCGATGCCGGCTCGGCCCAAAACATGCAGGATCGCAAGACTGCCTTCCTCAATGCGTCGACGGACAAACGCACGATCAGCCCCGACCGGCTTGAAGCGAAAGCCTCGCCTTATGTCGTGCAAGCGGGCACCGTTATCCCCGCCGCGCTCATCACAGGCATACGCTCCGATCTCCCGGGCCAAATCACCGCCCAAGTGACGGAGGCCGTCTACGACAGCCCATCGGGCAAATACCTCCTGATCCCGCAGGGCGCGAAGCTGATCGGCCAATATGATAGTTCGGTCGCCTTCGGGCAAAGCCGCGTGCTGCTAGTGTGGACGCGGATCATCATGCCGGACGGCGACTCGATCGTGCTCGAGCGCCAGCCTGGTGCGGATACCAAGGGCTACGCCGGGCTTGAGGACGAGGTCGACAATCATTGGGGCATGCTGTTCAAGGCCGCTGTCCTCTCCACCCTGCTCAGCGTAGGCGCGGAGGCGGGCACCAGTCAGGACGAGAACAACCTGGTTCAGGCCATCCGCAGCGGCGCCTCCAACAGCATCAGCCAGACCGGCTCGCAGATCGTGGAGCGCCAGCTGAACATCCAGCCGACGCTAACGGTACGCCCGGGCTTCCCCGTTCGCGTGATCGTCACGCGGGACCTAGTGTTGGCGCCTTATGCAATGGGAAGAACCCCATGACCAAACTCAAGCTTGGGCCGCTTCCCAATGATAAGCCAGTTAAAATGAGCGTAGAGATACCTGCTACCGTTCACAGACAGCTTATCGCTTATGCTGAGGTACTTGGGCGCGAGACCGGTGAGGTGACTATCAATCCGTCAAAGCTTATCGTGCCAATGATTGAGCGGTTCATGGCTACCGATCGAGCTTTTCTGAAAGCTCGACGACATTTGGCCGCTCAAAGCCTATTGGGTTCGGCAGGTGCGGAAAGCGCTGCCGATGCAGCGCCAAAAACGACACAAGTGTCGGGTTCTCGTTCGGATGACGCCAATAGGCCGTGAAGTTCAACCGAATTAGACCTTCTCATCGTATAGCTCGCCGTGCGTCTCAGCCTTCAATATCTTCCCCTCGAACTCCCTCGGCGAACATTGCCGTTCACGCAAAATCGTCATGTGCAGGCGAGGAGCAGGTGACCTCCAACTCGCGGTATTGCCGAGCGAGGCGGTGCGGCATGTCCTTGCAGCCGTACCAGAATGGCCGGTACGTCGAAGTCATCGATATTGTCGAAGTGATACCTGCGTAACATGGCATGCAGATCGCTAGGAATGAAGCGGCTAAGGATGGGCTCTCCTGCAGCCGCCACCCGCGCTTCTCTTTCGTCGCGGTCTGCGCGAGCCGCCGGATCAATCCGGTCGCTGGGCTCGCTATAGTCGAAAACGACTTCTGCACCGGCGGGATGCGCGGCCATCTGCGAAAGGCAAAGCGAAATTGCATCGACTGTAAGGTACGGCACGACTCCCAGCCAGACAAAGAAGGTGCGTATGTTTTGGTCGAGCCCGCATGCGGCTAGGCAATCAGACAGGTTATCTCGCTCGAAATCCACTGGCGCGTAAACAAGGTCCGACGGAATGGCGATCCCCGCTTCAACCAAACGTCGACGTTTCCAGGCCTGAGTTGCCGGATGATCAACTTCAAACACCTTCAACTGTGAGCCGAATGGATTTCGATAAGAGAAGGTATCCAGACCTGCTCCCAGAATGACCAATTGCCTCACTGCTCGCCGCTCCACAGCCTCCTTGAGCGCCTGCTCCGCGATGGCAGATCGCGCGACCACGAAGAACCGGATGCCCCGCCGACGATTATGCTCCTCCCGATCCTGCCAGAATGTCTCCGGATCAAGGCCGAGAATGGGGACTGCAAAAGGGTCTTTGAAGAAACGCCCCTCTTCCAGTACTTGATGGGCTGCGCGGTAAAAAGCAGCATTAAAGGCCGTCCGGCTGGGTTCCTGCTCAAGCATGCCGATACCTCGTTTCTTCCAGAATTGGCGCTTGAGCGCTTATTGAGACCGGCACCGTCATGAGACAGATAGCCAATAGGGATCCGACCCAGACGCTTCGATCTTCCCCGCACCATTGCGCTCTATGCCGCTGACTAACCCTCAGAACTCGCCGACCCCTCTCGCCATCATCGCTGCGAGCACGGGCAACAAAGCGAACAACGCAAGTTCGATGACAATGACGCTCTTGACACGCGCAATCTCTCGTTTGGACACTGCGCCCGCTCGCGTCCACCTACGAAAAGTAAGCGTGGGATAGATGGAGATGAGGCCTACCCCAGCAAACACCGCCATTTTGGCCCAGAATGCCGTATTATGGGCGTAGAAGGTCCACCCCTTGTCCGCGAATGCGACGCGACATCCACCAACGATGAGGATGATCGCGGCGGTCAGGCCATAGCCAAGATCCACACGGGCGAGCGTTTTTGTGCGACCTTCGTCCGGCATCGCCGAAACGATTACGAACTGGCTCACCAGCACACCGAAGAGAGTGAATACTGCTAGGTGATGTAGCACGGCGAGCACGAGATCGGTCATGGGGAAACTCATCTGAGAAAATCCTAGTCCTTGTGACGGATTGTCACAAAAGCAACGCCATGTTTGCAGCGTTAGCGTTGCCCGTGGTGAGAACGCTGTGTTCTAAGCCAGTCATCCTTAGTACTGACGTAGATTAGGCCGCCGGCAACAGCTCCTGGCCCCCTCAGAGTCGCACCAATTCTTTTAGCCACCGCCACAGAGGCATTGTTATCAGGATGAATTATGTGGACGGCTTCCTTCCAACCCAATTCTTCGAACGCCCACTCTAGGCAGCGAATTCCGGCTTCCGTAGCGTATCCTTTCCCCCAGACGTCCCGACTGAACGCCCACCCTATCTCAGGGCCAGGCCACCCTGGAGGGAGCCAAGGTCCGGCCCGGCCGATCCAGCGACCGGTCGCCCTCTCGATCACCGAAAAATTGCTGTATCCTTGAATGCTCCAGGCGCCCGCGAAAAGGCAAAGACTGCGCCAAGCACCCGCAGCAGAGCTGGCCCCGGTTGTTTGGACAGCGCCCCGCTGGATTTAAGTGGATTCCTGCCGGGTTATGCTGAACGCGGGGCTTTACGGTTTTGTCGTTGCGTCGGGAGGGCGTA
>NZ_JASAUS010000076.1:0-42521 GCF_029953005.1 Bradyrhizobium sp. Mp27
GGCTCAGATCAAGCTGGACATGAACAAGATCACTTGCGGAAATTGGCTAGGATACGGTTCAGCAGACCGAGATTTCGTAAGGTATTTCATGAGCGGCTACTATAACGCGGCTGCAAATAATAATGTTTTGGACTACGACCGCCTGCAAAAGAATTCCGAAAAAGTTGTCGCCTATTGCAAAAAGCACAAATCCGAAACGCTGCCAACCGCCATTCAAAAAAGCGCCAGCTAGGTTGTGGGCCCCGACGGCGGCGTCGCGGCCGGACTCTTGGCCGGCCACATTGCCACTCCTCGACCGAGAGTTGAACGGGCCACTGGAACTGCGCAACCGCCTCATTGTTGCGCGCATAACCGCGCGTGCTTCAGTACGTCTCCTTTTGTTGGCCCCTTTCGGACTCGACAGACTTGGCTGATAATGTCCGCTCACGCGGCTGAAGCGGGCATTAAACATTCGCAGTTTGCGGCCTGCTTATGGCCAATCGGCGCACACGGAATTTGTGTACCAATTCGCATAAATAAAGCCGGGATTGCGCGATTGCAAATACGCTTGCGCGGGGCCGTCGCGCGGTCCCCGCAGGAACTCGCGCCCTCCACAGGACCCTGACGACCGATTGGTCATGGCCCCGGCCCTCTTTGACTGAGCGGGCCCGGAACAGACTTGCTCGAAGAGTGTTGGTCCTGCATCACCGCCCGGTCATAGGCTCTTATCGGTGATGTGAACGCCGGTTGCGCTTCCCGCCTTCCTCTTGAAGAAAGGAGCGCGCCACGAAACGGCGTCGTTTCAAGCAACAAGTGCCGCGGCAAGATCGTCTTGCGTCATTCGCCAAGACGGCGCGCGAAGTTGCGGCGCTTCTTCCCCCCGGGGCAGAAAAAGACAAACTGCTCCGCAAGGCGTCCGGGGCCGATACGGCGGACTGGCTGAACGAAAGCTTAGGGTCAACCGCCCAGCGGCCGCCCAAAGCAACTCCATGAGGGATTATCAAGCGGCTCTTGAAAAGCTTCGGAAGGATGCTGCTGAGGCCGCGCTACTCCGCGATCTTGCCACTGTCCCGACCAAGCGGGAAATGTTCGATATGTTGGCCCTGCGTCTGACCAGCCTTGCCGATCATGTTGAGCTTGCGATGATCGAAGCTTCCAAGACGGCGAAGCGGGCGTAACGCCCTCAGTGCCTTGGTTCACACGGGCAGCGGCTCGCACCGGCAGCGCCACCGCGTCACCATCGCCAGCCGCCGCGCAACGCAAGCGCAGTTCTGTTCTTGGGACAAAAGCGCAAAATCTGCAACTTGATCGAAGCCGCGCGCTCGACCGCGCCAGCATCACGGCGCGGACAGGCGACCGACAGCGGACGGCAACCAACGGAGCATGGATGATGATGGATAAAATCCAACGCGCCATTTTAGAAAATCAAGTCATCCTTGCCGAAGCCCTGTGGATGCTCCTGCATTCGCAAGGTATCAGTTCGGACGCAACGCTTCAGAACGTCTCCGCCCGCATCAGGGCTACCCGGAAGCTGCTCGAAGAACACAGCGAGGAGAACCCTTAGCGCGGCGTCGCCTCATCACCCGTCGAGCGCGGCAGCACGTCACCGCAACGGCGACAGGCGGCCTACGGCACCGCCAAGGCCCGGCAGAAGGCCGTACAGCGCGCCGCCAGCGCCGGGCCATAGGGCGGACACCGGGAGGGGCAACAGCGCACAGACCCTCCGTTGATCTAGGTCAACGTCAGCGATCCTTTAGCGCTCATGCCATGTTCAGCCGCACCTGAGGCGGCTCCCGTCACCTTTCAGTGACGCAAGCGCGAAGAGGGAGGTCCAACATGCATCCGGAGAAGCGTCTTTCGATCAAGTCAGCGACTGTTGCCGGGATTGCTGCTAGCGCCCTGTTGGGGCTTGCAGGTGTCACGCTCAATCCAGCGCCAGCCCAGGCGGTCGTGTACTGCCAGTACGTTGAATATCCAGTGGGTTGCGTTGCCCGGGCAGGCGTCGTGCTGAGGCCTCGTCCGGTGGCGCGCGCTGCGGTCCGTCATAACGCCGGTGGCAATGCAAATGGCGGCGTCAATCGCGTTGGGGCGGGGCGGTAAAGACTTGTTTCGCGGTCACGAGCGAGAAAGAAGCCGTCACCGCTTCGTCCCGGTGGCGGCTTTTTTATCGCCCCCGGCGCGGGCGCAGGCGACCGATGCGGCATCACGGCATGAAACACACTTGGTACGTCACTTTTGAAGTGCCGCCGGATGGCACGCTGTTAAGACGGCGACATCCGCGCTTAACCAAGACGTTTGAAACCGAAGCAGAAGCGAAGGATTTTGCGCGAACCAAATTCAACGAGGGATTGGTCGTCACCGCGGGGACCATGATCCCCCACCTGCCGAGAACGTCAATCCCGTCGCCGGAAATTCCAGCGTGGCTTGAAGCTGACCAAGTAAATGAGAGCAGCGGGCCGACCAAAAAGTAATCTTTGACGACGTTGGCACGCTGCCGGGTGCAACTGCGCCTATTTGATCTAGATCAAGCGCCGGCTCTCGACCTCAGGTGCCATGCTCTGGGGCAACAGCAACCGGGAGCCTGACGATGAGTGAACGTTCGGAGCCGAAACAGGTCTGTCGTCGCAACGCACTCACTTTCCTTGGATACGCGGCCGTGTTTGGGCTTATGGCCTCGCCCGCAATTTTGGCGGTGTCAGAGGCGGAAGCTCAGACCACCACGGCGCCCGCCACGCCCACGACGCCGCCCGCAGACGCGCCGATGTCTGGGACAGAGCGCCGTCAGGAGCGGCGAAGCGGGCGAACAGAAAGGCGCCAGGAACGCCGGACCGGACGCACAGAACGGCGTCAAGACCGGCGCACAGGACGCGACGAGCGACGGGACGCGCGCGACGGCACCCCGACCACTACAACCACCACCGAGCAGAAAAAGTAGTCCGTTCATTAGGGCCAACCACGGCAACCGGGCCGCAGCGCAGGCCCGGGAAGGCCGTACAGCGCGCGCGGATCGCAGGGCCACCGCATGGGGCGCGCCGCGATCCTCAGGCCGTTCGAGCGGCTTAAGCTTCCCGAACTCCAACTCGCGCCCAACGGCAGGATGTGAAACTAGGGCCTAATAGGGCCCGGCAGGTTCGGGCGGGCCTTTCGTTAGTGCGACTAAAACCGAAATATACCTTTAGTTTCAGGTACTTTCACCGCTTTTAACCGGCCGAAAACAGCGCTTGCGGAAAGGACCACACGGTTTTGCCGTACGCACGGCCCGCCATTTCGCCGCAGTTTTTCCAACCCTGTCGACGGAGCCGGAAACTTACAGACGAGACGAACCTGACAGCGCCGCTCATCCGGCGCGAAGTTTTGGGCTCACGGAGAGCAATCCGCCCTGCCCTTGACCTCTCACGCCCGACGCTGCCGCGTCCACCGCAAGCCCGGCTCGCGACAGTGACGACACAAGATCGCCCCTCTTGGTGAGCCGGGATGGGCGACACATACGTCATTTCCGAATTTCGGTAAAGTGGAATATTCTTGCAAGCGCGGCTTGACACCGGCGCAGCTCGGAATGACCCGGTGTTTTGCCCGACGGCCGGGCCCGGCGGCGCGCTCGCGAATATCGTCCCGAACGCGACACGCCTCGGAACCCTGGTTGACGTCGCGCCGTTGTTGAGCACTATCTGCGACAATTCGAGCACGCCGCGGACATAAAGGCGCGGCAATCTCAGGGCTTGTCGATCGCCCCCGCCCTGCTTCCCCGGAGTTCCCATGCATTCTGCCGACCGGCCGGCAACGCGCCTCGCGACGCGGCTCGCCTTTCTCGTCGCGGGCTTCGGCATCGCATGCTGGGCGCCGCTTGTGCCGTTCGCAAAGACGCGGCTCGGCGTCGATGATGGCGTTCTTGGATTGCTCCTGCTCAGCCTCGGCATCGGCTCGGTCGTCGCGATGCTTCTGACCGGAGTCATGAGCGCGCGCTACGGCAGCAAGCCGATCATCATTGCGGGCGGGCTGGGTCTGGCGCTGGTGCTGCCCCTGCTGGCGATCGCAAGCTCGCCTGCAACGCTGGCGCTGGCCCTGTTCGCATTCGGCGCCGCGCTCGGCTCCATCGACGTCGCCATGAACATCCACGCGGTCGAGGTGGAGCGCGACGCGGGCAGCCCGCTGATGTCCGGCTTCCACGCGCTGTTCAGCATCGGCGGCTTCGCGGGATCAGCCTTAATGACTGCGCTGCTTTCGCTGCAACTCGGGGCGCTCGCCTGCACGCTGATCTGCTCCGTGCTGATGCTGATTGCAATGCTGGCGGCCTGGCCGCGCCTGCTTCGTTCGGTGCAGGTGCTGGACGGACCGCTCTTCGTGCTGCCGCATGGCTCCGTGCTCCTGCTGGCGCTGCTCGGCGCCATCACTTTCCTCGTCGAGGGCGCGATGCTCGATTGGGGCGCGCTGCTCGTCATCGGCGCGGGCCTCGTCACGGAGGCGCAAGGCGGGATCGGCTACATCGTGTTCTCGATCGCGATGACCGCGGGACGGCTCGGCGGCGACGCCGTCGTTGCACGCATCGGGGATCGCGCAACATTGTTCTGGGGCAGCATCATTGCGATCGCGGGCTTCGTAGTCCTGCTCAGGGCGCCCGTAGCGGCGGTCGCCATCGGCGGCTTCCTGCTGATCGGCCTCGGTGCATCGAACCTCGTGCCGGTGCTGTTCCGCCGGGCGGCGCGGCAAACGGTGATGCCGACGGGGCTCGCCGTCGCCGCAATCACGACAGCCGGCTATGCCGGCATCCTGATCGGCCCCGCCGGCGTCGGCCTCGTCGCACGCCTTGGAGGATTGCCGACTGCATTCTGGCTGCTGGCCGCGCTGATGGGTCTCGTCACGCTGTCGGCCCGCATCGTCACGGCGGAGCGGCGCCAGACAGTGCGCGCCGATGCCTGAGCGGCCTCACAAATTGCTCAGCCCGATCGACTTGATCACGGGCGCCAGGCTTGCCGTCGTCGCGTCGATGATGCGCTGGAATTTGTCGGGACTCGAATCGATGTCGGGCTCGATGCCCTGGGCACGGTAGTTTGCCTGCATCGCCGGATCGGCCATCGCGACCAGCGTCGCCTGCGCGATCCGGTCGATGATCGCATCGTCGGTGTGCCTGGGTGCGAAGATGCCGAACCAGCCCTCATAGCGGAGATCCGGCATGCCGGATTCGACCGCGGTCGGAATCCCCGGCGCGCCGCTCAACCGCTTTTCGCTGGTGACCGCCAGCAGCCTGACCTTCCCGGCCTCGCCCAGTTGCTTCAACTGGTCGGACATGACGCCGATGACGAGCGATATCTGGCCACCGGCGAGGTCGTTGGTCGCCTGCGAAATGCCCCGATACGGCACGTGGACGATGTCCAGCGCGCCGGCTTGCTGCTTGAAGGATTCGCCAACCAGATGATTGCCGGTGCCGATGCCGGGTGTCCCATAGGACAGCTTTCCCGGATTGTCCCTAGCGTAGGCGATCAGTTCACGCAGATCCGCGGCAGGCACCGACGGATGGACCGCGAAAACCAGCGCAGTGTTGATCAGGCGATAGATGGCGCGAAAATCGTCGACGGAATAGCCGGGATTTCTCGAGGTCAGGGGAATGATGACCTGCGTGCTGCCGTTGCCGAGCAGCAGCGAATAGCCGTCTGGCTCCTCGCGCGCGACCGTCGCGGCCCCGATCGCGCCGCCCGCACCGCCGATATATTCCACGAAGGTCGGCCCAAGCAGCGATGACATCTTGTCCACCCAGGGACGCCCGATCTGGTCCCCCGCTCCACCGGCTCCGTACGGAAGCACCAGACGAATGGGACGAGACGGATAATCAGCGGTTTGTCCGCTGCGCGGGATCGCCGCCAGCGCCGCTGCGCCCGATAGCGCATGGACGAATCGTCGCCGCGAGAAGGAAGCCATGCTCGAATTCCGGAAGTCGGTGGTCACTGTCGAGGCGGGACCGGCTCCCGAACCATCCAGTCTCAGCAATCTGCTACCGCCGTCAATGCGACATCCGGGTGAGAGCACCGGTGTCATCGCCCCGTCATGTCAACATAACCCATTACGTCTTAAGGGTTATTTCGGCGAACCGACCGACCCGAGCCATGCGTGCAGGACTGCCAGCTCTGCCCACTGCTTTCGGCCAGTTTACTGTACGCCTCGTTCTGATAGACCCAAAAAGTAATACATTTTGACTCCCGTTGCGGGGGCAATGGCGCGTGCCAGATCGTACCGAAGACTCGGCCATTTCCTTTGGGCCATTTCGACTATTTCCGAAGTCGCGGCTCTTGGAGAAGGAGGGCTCGCCGCTTCACGTCGGCGGCCGCGCGCTCGATATTCTGATCTTCCTCGCCGAGCGCCCCGGCGAAGTCATCGACAAGAGAGAGCTGGTCAAGCGCATCTGGGCCGACGTCAATGTCGACGAGGGCAGCCTGCGCTTCCACGTCGCTGCACTGCGCAAGGCGCTGGGCGATACCGGCAAGTCCGCCCGTTATGTCGTCAATGTGCCCGGCCGCGGCTACTGCTTTGTCGCCTCGTTCGCCCAGGCGGCCCCGCCGGCCGCTCAGCCCGCCGTGAACATCGCACCTCCCCGCTCCCTTCCCTCGCCGCTCTCGAAAATGGTCGGACGGGAGGAGATCGTCGAGAAGATATCGAACGGGCTTTCGTTGCATCGCTTCATGACGGTGGTCGGCCCCGGCGGCATCGGCAAGACCGCCGTCGCCGTCACCGTCGGGCATCGCAGATCGGCGGATTTCGGCGGGCGCGTATTCTTCGTCGACTTCGGTCCGCTGAGGGATGCCAGCCATATCGCGACCACCATCGCCTCCGCACTGGGACTGACCATCAGCGCGGAGGATCCGACGCCGGCCCTGCTGACATTCCTGAAGACCAGCCCAGCCTTGCTGATCTTCGACAGCTGCGAGCATGTGCTGGATGCGTTGGCACCGCTCGTCGAGCGCATCGTTCGCGACGCACCGCAGCTTCGCGTTCTCGCGACCAGCCGCGAGTCGTTCCGGAGCGACGGCGAAAGGATTTTCCGCCTGTTCCCGCTGGATTGCCCGCCGGAGCGCGAGGACCTGGGTGTCGCCGAGGTCCTCGCTTACCCCGCGGCCCAGCTCTTCGTCGAGCGCATTGCGCAGAGCTCGGGTCCGTTCCAGCTCAGTGCGGAAGAAGCGCCGCTCGTCGCGAGCATTTGCCGGCGTCTCGACGGCATTGCGCTCGCAATCGAGCTCGCCGCCGGCCGTGTCAATGCGTACGGTATTGCCGGCACGGCGTCGCTGCTGGACAGCCGCTTCTCGTTGCAGTGGCGGGGTCGGCGCACCGCCGTGCCACGACATCAGACGCTCGCCGCGGCGCTCGACTGGAGCTACGATCTGCTACCTCCCGCCGAGAGTGCCACGCTGCGACGCCTGTCGGTCTTTTCCGGGCCCTTCGCGCCGGAGGCGGCCGCCGCGGTGGCCGCCGGCGACGGCCTCGGCGCGTCCGAAACGCTGGAGGCGATCGACAGCCTCGTCACCAAATCGCTGATCTCGCCATCCGGCTCGCGAACGCTGCGCTATCGCCTGCTCGACACCACACGCACCTATGCGCATGGAAAGCTGAACGAGCTCGGTGAAACCAGTCAGTTCGCGCGCCGTCATGCAGAGCATTTCCGCGACTTCTTCGAGCGCGCGGAGGCCGATACATCGACGCCGCTGCCGGAATGGCTGAGCATCTATGGCGCGGAGCTGGACAATGTGCGCGCCGCATTGAACTGGGCCTTCGGGCCCGACGGCGACGCTGCACTCGGAATCGCGCTGACGGCGGCTGCCGTCACGCTATGGGTCCGCCTGTCCCTGTTCGCCGAATGCCGCGAGCGCGCCAAGACGGCGCTCACCGCGCTCGGCGACAGCGGCCGCGACGATCGCATTCGCATGCAACTCCTGTCGGCGCTCGGCTGGTCGCTGATGTATGGCGAGGGTCGCGCCCGCGAGGCACGTCCGATCCTCGAGACGACCCTGGAGCTGGCTGACAGGCTCGACGACAAGGACTTCCGGCTGCGCGCGCTCTGGGGCTTGTGCATCGACCAGTTCAACAACGGACAGTTCGGCAAGGCCCGTGCGCTCGCCGACCGGTTTGCGAATGCAGCGGCGAACTCGTCGGACAGGACCGATCTCATGCTGGGCGACCGCCTGATGGCGGTGGCGCTGCATTATCTCGGCGATCAGAACGACGCACGGCTGCGCATCGAGCGCGTTAACGCGTCGCTGCACGTGCTGGCGGAGAAGCCGAAGATCTTCCCGCTCGACCTCAGGATATCGACGCAATATTTCCGGGCCCGCATCCTGTGGCTTCAGGGCCTCGCCGATCAGGCCCAGGCGCTCGCCGCCCGAAACATCGAGGAAGGCCGTGCCAACGGCCACGCGCTGACTTTCTGCAGCGTGCTGGGGCAAGCCGCCTGCCCGATCGCCTTCTGGTCCGGCGATTTCGAGGCCGCGGAGCGCCACGGCGCCGAGCTGCTCGAACACACCGAGCGCCACGCCATCCGGCTGTGGGGCCTGTGGGCACGGGCCTTCAACGCGGCGGTCGTCGTAAGGCGTGGCGACGTCGCGACCGGCCTGCCGCTGCTGCGCGAAGAGCTCAATCGCGCCGGCGATGCGCGTTTCCTGCCGCGCTTTCTTCCGCTGCTCGGCGAACTTGCCGCGTGTTCCGGCGAGGCCCACCAGGTCGACCGTGGCCTCGACGTGATCGAGGACGTCCTGACCCGCTGCAACGACCGGCAGGAGCTGTGGTATCTGCCGGAACTGTTGCGCATCAAGGGCGAATTGTTGCTCAAGAGCCCGCGGCATGCGGGCGACGCCGAGGCGCGCTTTCGCGAGGCCATGGACATTGCCAACCAGCAGGGCGCGCGGTTCTGGGAGCTGCGTGGCGCGATCAGCCTTGCGCGGTTCATGATCGGAGCCGGCCAGAGTCCAGAGGCCCTGGCAGTTCTCGAACATGCATGCGGGTCGTTCAGCGAGGGCGCCGGCATCGCCGATATCCGCAGCGCGCGCGATTTGATCGCGCAACTCCGGACTTGACGAGGCCGGCCGAAGGCCTGCGGCCTTCGCACTGCGCCGCTCGCTTCATCCTGCCCGCGGAATAAAGCCCGGCACGCCGGTCTCGACCACTGTGTTGAACCGGACATTCGTCGTGATGTGGTCCCGCATCTCCCGCATGGCGTCTGCAGGCAGCGTCGAAATATCGAAGTTTTCCTCGATCCGCCGAGGATTGGTCGAGGTCGTCAGGAAAGCCGTGCCGCGCTGGACGGCCCAGGCCAGGGCGACCTGAGCCGGCGTCTTGTGCAGGCGCTCCGCGATAGCGGTGATCACGGGGTCAGCGAGGAGGTTCGGCTTCATGGCGTGTCCCAGCGCGGCAAACGCCTGCAGGACAATTCCATGCTCCCGACAGAAGTCGAGCAGCTCCCATTCGGGCAGGTACGGATGCGATTCGACCTGCACCATGACAGGCCTGATCCGCGCGACCTCGACGATCTCGCGCAGCTTCTCCAAGGTAATGTCCGACAAGCCGATCGACTTGCAGTGCCCCTCGTCGACGAGGCGCTCCAGCGCCCCCCATGTCTCCGCCAACGTCACGCCTGAATCGTAGATCACATGGCCACTCTCGTCCCTCGGGTCCTGCTCGTCGCCGGGTTGAAAGGCGAAGGGGGTATGGATGATGTAGCAGTCGATCTCGTCGACTTGCAGCCGCCGGCGGCTGGCGTCGAAGGCAGGCCTGACCCGCTCCGGCCGATGATTGGTGTTCCATAGCTTCGTCGTAACGAACAGGTCCTGGCGACGAAGCGTGCCCGCCTTGAACGCATCCTGCATCGCGTCGCCGACGGCCGCTTCGTTGCGATAGCGCTCGGCACAATCGAGATGTCGAAATCCGGCCTCCAATGCAGCCCTGGTGGCCTGCCTCGTCACGAGCGGATCCGGAATGAGCGTGCCAAATCCGACTGCGGGAATCGTCACGGCTTCATGCGTGGGAATTCTCGTGTAACGAAGTGAATCGGAGGTCGTCATGGTGATACTCCTTGTTGACTGCTGGCCGCGCGATGCGGACGAAGCGAGCGAAGTTGCGGACACAACGTCATTTCACGACTCTCCGGCGTTAGCCGGCGGGCCGCGGCTTACGAAGAAAGAACACCAGCGGGATCACCACGAGCATGACGAACATCAGAATCTCGAACTGATCGATGACCGCGACCGTGGCCGCCTGGCGCGTGACCATGCCGTTGAGGGCGGCAAGGCCTGGCTTCCCGATCGGGCCCGCAGCATTCGCCGCGACACGATAAGGCGTGAGATGCTTGGCGAGCGCCATATGCACGGCCTGGGTGTTGGCATAGAAGAACAGCTGGACCACCGCGATGCCGATGGTGCTGCCGTAAAGGCGCGACAGGTTGATCAGCGCACTGCCTTCAGGGCGAAGCTTCGGATCGAGCGTTCCGAACGCGGCCCTCACCAGCGCCGGCAACAACATGCCGAGACCAGCGCCCTGGAGGAAACCTGCTTCGACGACCGGCCGCCAATCCATCGCCGGCGAATAGCCGAGCATCAGCCAGTTGGCATAGACCACCAGCGCCATGCCCCCCATGAGGAACGGCCGGTAGTTGACCTGTCCCGGAACCAGGCTGGTCAGCACCAGCGCGCCCACCAGCGCCACGCCGCGTGGAATGCTCATGTAGCCGGTGGTGTCGACAGGGTAGTTGAGCAACTCCTCCAGCATCGGGGACGTCAACGCCAATGTCGGCAGCAGGACGAAGCCGAGCGCAAAGGAGATCACCGTCGAGAGGACGAGATTGCGATCCCTGAACAGCGCCGTGCGGAGAAAATGTTCCTTCTTCGTCAGAACGTGCACGATGAAGAGATAGAAGCCCAGGACCGAAGCGATCGCTTCGACCCAGATCTCCGTCGAGGCGAACCATTCGAGGCGCTCGCCGCGATCCAGCAGCATCTGCAGCCCGATCATGCCGGCGGAGAAGGTCGCCAGGCCGAAGACATCGAAGGGCTGGCTGCGCTCTGCCCGCTTCTCGCCCAGCAACAGGGCCATCGTCAGGGCGATGAAGGCCGTCATGGGCAGGCTGACATAGAAGATCGACGGCCAGCCGTAATATTCGCTGAGCCAGCCACCAAGAGCGGGACCGGTGCTGATGCCGAGCAGCGAGCAGACCGTCAATGCCAGGCCCATGCGCGCTTGTCGCGCCGCCGGCGTCGCCTCCAACAGAATCGCCAATGAGAGCGGCGCAAGTGGTCCGCTCGCCGCGCCCTGGAGAATCCGCGCCAGCACGAACTGGATCGACGTCGTCGCCAGCGTGTCGAGGACAAGACCAAGCGTGAAGACGGCAAGGGCTGCCTGATAGACCGCCTTGCGGCCATAGCGTCCCGCGAGCCATTGCGTGATCGACATGGTCACGGCGCTTGCAGCGATATACGAGGAGAACACCCAGCCGACCTCGTCATTGGCCATCGAGAGCGTGGCCTGGATGTGCGGCAGCGCGGCATTCGGGATCGAAATGTTGACGGCCTGCATGTAGGTCGCAATCAGGGCGGCCGCCGAGATTGCATGATGACCGCCGGTCGCGGTCGATGGGAGGGGCGTGCTCATTTGACCTCCGTCGCAAGCGCAGGCTGGAGCAGATGCAGCCAGTTGCGACGATGGCCGGTGTCGACCCGCGCCGTCACGCTGATGCCGGAGAACAGTGGCCGGGTCGAATCGGGATCGTCGAGCTCGAGGCGCACCGGCAGCCGCTGGACGACCTTGACCCAATTCCCGGTCGCATTCTCCGGCGGCAGGATCGAGAAGTCCGACCCGGTGCCGGGACTCATGCTGACGATATGCGCCTTGAATTTTCGATCCGGATAGGCGTCGACGTCGATCGTCGCCTCCTGGCCCGGCCGCATGTGGGTCAGGCCCGTCTCACGAAAATTCGCCTCGATCCAGACGTCCCGGCTCGACATCAGTGAGAACGTGGGCGCGCCTGCGTTGACGAAACCGCCGATCTGCAGATCGTCGACCTTGGTGACGATACCGTCGTCGGGAGCCCTCACCGTGGCGTAGGAGAGATCGAGCCGCGCGCGATCGAGCTGCGCCCGGGCCGCGCGGACTGTCGGATGGCGGTCGACATCGATGTCGGGGTCGCCGTTGAGCGCGACGACCGTATTGGCGATCTGCTGTTCGATCGATGCCATCCGATGGCGCGCGACCTTCAGATCGGTCTCGGCCCGCTCGTAGACCGCACGCGGTGTGAAGTCGGAGGCGACCAGCATCCTCTTGCGGTCGAACTCGCGCTCGTCGAAAGAGGCCGAGTCCTTCGCCGATTGCAGTTCCGCCTGCTGCTGGCGGTAGGTCGCCTTGAGGGAGTCGATCTGGAGCCGCGCGCTGCCGAGCCGGGCCTCGGCCTGATCGACGGCGATCTGGTAGGGCTCCGCGTCAATTCGAAACAGGACCTGGCCCTGCCGGACGCGCTCGTTGTCGCGAACGGCGATCTCGACCGCCTGGCCGGACACCCGCGCGTTGATGGTGACTTTCGCGGCGCGCACGAACGCATCGTCGGTCGAGACGTATTGTTCCTGCGCCAGATACATGAAGGCGCCGAACGCGGCAGCCGCGGCCGGCACCACGAGCATCAGGGGCCGGCGCAGCCGCCTGGCAAGATCCGCGCCGAACAACAGCGCCGTAGCCTCGCTCCCGCGGAAGCTGCGATCGCCCAACCAGCCGGCCATTGGCGCAAAGTTCAAACCCATCGTCCTCGTCCTTATCTCATTTACTAACGCTCGCTACAAATATTGTACCCCGATGCGGCGATCAAGCCGCGCGGCCATTGATTTTTATAACGATCCATACAAATATACGTGTGAAACATGGCAACCAGGTTCGGACGACATGGCACGGAAAAAGAGCGAGGCGGGACCGGCGCGCCGGGGACGGCCACCCGCCTACGACACTGAGACGGCCCTCAAGCGGGCCACGGAAACGTTCTGGAGGACGGGCTATTCCGGCACGCCCCTGGACAAGGTCGCGGCCGCGACCGGCATGAGTCCACCGAGCCTCTACGCGGTGTTCGGCAACAAGCACGCGCTCTATCTCGAGGCGTTGGCGCGCTATTGGGAGATCAGCCTCGCGGCAACGCGTGAGGCTCTCGCAGGGGACCATCCCTTGGACGAAGCGCTGATGCTGGCCTATGACGCGGCGCTGTCGATCTACTTTTCCGGCAAGGGATCAGCGCGCGGCTGCTTCGTGGTCGGTACCGCGGTGACCGAAGTCGCCGAGGATGCAGCGATCCGGAGCAGCGTTGCGACGGGACTGCGGGCAATCGATGCCGATTTCGAGGCCCGCTTTCGCCTGGCGCAGGACAAGGGCGAGCTGGATCGCGAGGCCGATCCGGCTGCACTTGCGATCCTTGCCGCCGCCACGATGCAGACGATCGCCATCCGCGCCCGCGCCGGCGCACGCCGCGCCGATCTGAGGGAGATTGCCCGCAAGGCGGTGACTGTGATCTGCCGACGCCGGCCGGAAGCGCGTTGAGCCGCGAGGAATTCTCGTGATCGTACGATGAGGGGAGTTCGCACATTTTCACTCCTCGTCAAAAAGCCCTCGGCGGCCGTACGCGACAATCCAGCTAGCCTCCCACGGCGGCCGCGCGCCTTGGCAGCTTCCAGTCGGGCCGGATGAAGTGGCAGGTGTAGCCATCGGGATAGCGCTCGAGATAATCCTGATGCTCGGGCTCGGCTTCCCAGAACTCAGCCGCGGGCGCAATTTCGGTCACCACCTTGCCGGGCCAGAGACCTGACGCCTCGACATCGGCGATGGTGTCTTCGGCAATCCGCTTCTGCTCGTCACTGGTATAGAAGATTGCCGAGCGGTAGCTCGTGCCCAGATCATTGCCCTGGCGGTTGAGCGTGGTGGGATCGTGGATCTGGAAGAAGAACTCCAGCATGGTCCGGAAGCTCGTCTTCGCGGGATTGAAGATGATCTCGATCGCCTCGGCGTGGCCCTCGTGATTGCGATAGGTGGCGTTCTTCACATGCCCGCCGGTGTAACCGACTCGAGTGGAGATCACCCCCGGCTGCCTGCGGATCAGATCCTGCATGCCCCAGAAGCAGCCTCCGGCCAAAACTGCGCGCTCTGTCGTCATCTGATACTCCATTCGTTTCGTCGAGATAGTCAGCGCTTGTCCGCCGCCGGATGCAAGCGCGGGTCATCGTGGTCATCGTGATATTCGAGGCCCAGCGGCCCGATGGCGGAGACCTGTGTGACGTATTCGCCGGACTTCGCCCAGTGAAAATGCCAGGTCTCGCCGGGCAGCACGATAACGCTGCCCGGCGGATAGGCTTTCACCTGGTCGCCATCAAAACGCTCGCCGAGGCCGATGTAGAACACACCTGACATGACCGTGTAGATGCGATCTTCCGGATGCTTGTGCGGCATCAGTTTCGTGCCCCCGGGCACCTTCACCCGGACCACGTAAGGTCCGGGTTCGCTGGGATGGCCGACCATCACGGCCAGCCGCGCGCCCGGCGGGAACGCAGGGAACGGTTGCCAAGCGATGTCCTCGGGGAAAGTCGCCCGGAACCTGTCTTCATCCGGCTGATGCTGGCGAGGCAGATCTTGGCGAGACAGATCTTGGCGAGGCATGGCACCGCTCCCTGTGTTGGATCAGGTCAATTTGGCGTCGAGCGTGATCGCGGCGTTGAGCACCTTCGACACCGGACAGTTCTTCTCGGCCTCGCCGGCGATCTTGGCGAAACCTGCGTCGTCAAGGTTCGGCACCTTGGCGCGAAGCGTCAGTGCCGACTTGCTGATCTTGAAGCCCTTGCCTTCCGGCTCGAGCGTGATGGCGGCTTCCGTCGACAGCTCGTCCGGCGTGAAGCCGGCGAGCTGAAGGCCGAAGGCCAGTGCCATGGTAAAGCAACCGGCATGGGCCGCGGCGATCAACTCCTCGGGATTGGTGCCCTTCTCGTTCTCGAAGCGGGTCTTGAACGAATAGGGCGTCCCGGCGAGCACGCCGGATTCGCTTGACAGATGGCCGGTGCCGTCGCGACCGGTGCCCTTCCAGACTGCTGTTGCCTTGCGGATCATCTCAATTCTCCTTGTTGGTTTTTAAGTTGGTCTTTGGCACCGGTGCTCGGTAGCGGAGGAAAGCGACATTGGCACGACCGCCTGTCACCCCTCCAACCGGCCGAACGCCACAGCGGTTCCGTTAGCCGCTGATTTGACCCACATGGAAGCCGAGCCGGTTCTCGACGTCGCCGGCGCGGTGGAAGCCGCGCGCCATCAGCGCCTTGATGCGGGTCTGGCTGGCGGGACGGCCGAGCGCGGCCAGGAACGCGTCCCACTCCGGCTTGATCTCGTCATCCGGCGGCAGGCTCGCAACATCGACGAGACGCTTGGTCTCGGCGATCGCCTCCTTGTCGAACGACGCAATGCGCATGGCGAGCGCCTCGACGAAGCCGTCGAGCTCCGCATCCGGCAGCGAACGGTTCACGTAGCCGTAACGCTCGGCGAGATCGCCGTGGATGTCGTCGGCACCGAGCAACACTTCGAGCGCGCGGCCTCGGCCCATCAGCCGCGGCAACCGGGCCATCGGCCCGCCGCCGGGCACGAGTCCCGCGCCGACCTCCCATTGCGACAGGATCGCCTTCTCGCGGCTGGCAAAGCGCATGTCGCTGGCCAGCGCGAGCTCGCTGCCGACCCCGGTCGCACGGCCCCGGATCGAGGCAATGGAGACGACCGGCGCGCGGCTGAGGCGCACCAGCATGTCAGGCAGCGCCTGCAGGCCGGTCGGCCCCGGAGGAACGCCGAGAGAGTCCTCCAGCGGCGCTAGGAAGTCGTAATGCGTGATGAAGAAGTCTTCGACGGCGCTGTCGAATACGACGACCTTCACGTCCGGATCGGTCTCAATCGCGGTAATGATGTCGTTGAGCAGCGGAAGGTGCTTCGGGCCGAAGATGTTCACCGGCGGCATGTCGAAGGTGACGCGCCAGTATGTCGGCAGGCGACGCTCCAGGCGAATGTCCTCGGTGGTGAAGATCTGTACGGGGCGGCTCATTGTTCGCACTCCTGATATGTGTGTTCGGAAAAGGGACGCACGGCAGCGCGCGTCCCCTGCTCGGTTCAGATCGACTGGCGCAGCGGGCGGAAGGCGGTGCGCATTTCCGCAGAGAACAGCGCGGGCTGCTCCCACGCTGCGAAGTGGCCGCCCTTGTCGAGGCGGTTGTAGTGCATCAGCTTCGGATAGGCCTTCTCGGCCCAGCTGCGCGGCGCGGCATAGATCTCGTCAGGGAACACGCTGACGGCGACCGGGATCTTGATGTGCTTGGGCGCGAAGAACACCAGCTTGTTCTCCCAGTAGAGCCGCGCCGACGTCACCGCGGTGTTGGTGAGCCAGTAGAGCGTGATGTTGTCGATCACGTCGTCCCGCGACAGGCCTTCGGTCTTGCCGTCGAACACCCGCGCGATCATCCCAGCACTGCGTGCGTCGTGATCGAGCATCCAGGATGCAAGGCCGGCCGGCGAGTCCACGAGGCCATAGAGCGTCTGCGGCCGGTTCGACATCTCGATCGCGTAGCCGAGGCCATGCTTGTAGAAATCATCGAGCTGGTCGTAGGCAATGCGCTCGTCGGCCGAGAGGTTTGACGGCCGCGTCCCGCCCGGCTGAAGCGCCTTTGCGATGTCGTCGGGAACGGTGGCGGGCATGTTGGTGTGAATGCCGAGCAGCTCCGGCGGTGCGATCACCGCCATCTGCTCGGTGACGGCATTGCCCCAATCGCCGCCCTGCGCCACGTAGCGGTTGTAGCCGAGGCGCTTCATCAGCACGATCCAGGCGCGCGCGATGCGCTGAGGATCCCAGCCGAGCTCCGTCGGCTTGCCGGAGAAGCCGTGGCCCGGAAGCGAGGGGATCACCAGGTCGAATGCATCCGCGGCCTTCGCGCCATGCGCGGTGGGATCGGTGAGCGGGCCGACGATCTTCATCTGCTCGATGATCGAGCCGGGCCAGCCATGCGTGACGACCATCGGCAGCGCATTCTCGTGGCGGGAGCGGATGTGAATGAAGTGGATGTCGACGCCGTCGATCTCGGTGACGAATTGCGGCAAGGCGTTCAGCCGCGCCTCCATCTTGCGCCAGTCGTAGTCGTTCTGCCAGTACCGCACGAGCTGCTGGAGCGTCGTGAGCTGCACGCCCTGCGATTGGTCGGCGACGATCTCGCGATCGGGCCAGCGGGTCGCTGCGAGGCGGCGGCGGAGGTCAAGCAGATCTTCCTCGGGCACGCTGACGCGGAACGGCCGGATGGCACCGCTTGCAGCGGCCTTGGCCGGACGCAGCGGCAGCAGGCTCGCCACGCTCGCAGCAACCGCGGTCATCGCGGCCTGGCTCAGCAATTGACGGCGGTCGGGATTGAGAATGTCGGCTCGTGCTTGCGTTGTCATGGCGGATCTCCCTTGCTCTGGTCGGTGACGCCAACCGAATTTCGAAATCGACGCGTCGGTTTGTCGTGAAGAGAGATTGGCGCAGGTCCTGGCAATTAGCTCGTTATCGGTTGTTAGGCCGCGTTAGCCGTTGCGAGTCCGCGGGATGCAAGAGAGCGAGCGTCGATGACGATGCGCGCGATGCAGAAGCGACACGGCGCGCGACGAGTTCGATCGGCGCGCGCCTGTCTGTGAATTCAGGAGATGGGTTCATTACAACTCAGGAGGGCAGCGGTTGGCCAGCCTGCTCGCGGACGATGTAGTCGGCATACCAGTCCGCCCAGTTCTCGTCGTGTCCGCCGATGCGCTTCTCGTGCTCACCATGCGCGACAGCGGCACGTCGCAGGGTTGCGGCCAGATCGGCCGTTGAGCCAAACGTCGTGCCGTCACCCGCGATGCGTCCAGGCAGGCGCGTCGTGACCTCCTGGAACAGCCAGCCATTGCCGTCGGGATCGCTGAACGGGGCAAACGAGCTGTAGCTGCCGCGCTTCGGGTCAGCACCGCTGACCCGGACGCTGCCGAACAGATACGGCTCGTCCGGACCGGCGTGAACGTCGCCCGCACCATGGAATGGTGCGCTCACCGCGATGCCACGGTCGAGCAGATCCCGTCGCGCCGCCGCCAGATCGGAGACGATCAGGTACAGCCCGCGCGCCGAACCCGGCGCTGCCGGTGTAACGTTCTTGCCGAAGATCACCGAACAGGCCGAACCCGGCGGCGTGAACTGGATCACGCGCCATTCGTCACCTGAGGCAAAATCGGCGTCCAATCGCCAGCCGAGGCGCGCGTAGAACGCCTTGGCGCGGTCGACATCCGACACGGGGATGACGACGATCTCGAGCTTCAGATCAACGCCACGCGATGTCGAAGATGTGTTCGGAGACCCGGCCGCGGCGTCGCGGTCGATTTCGGTGGTGGCCATGTTGAACTCCCTGAGTTGAAATTGAAGCGAGCTTCAAGCGGCAGTGGGCATCACGATCGTCACGCGTGTGCCGCCCTGGCTCGCCTCGCCCTGCAACCGCGCGTCGATACTGCGTGCGAGCCCTTCAAGGATGCGGCTGCCGGTGCCCTGAAGCGGACCGGTCGCGCCGATGCCGTTGTCAGCCACCGTGCAGAGCCAGGCGCCGTCGCGGTTGGCCATTTCGATGCGGATCAGCGCATCGTTCCTGTCCGGGAAGGCATGTTTGGCGGCATTCGTGACCAGCTCCGTCAGCATCAACGCCAGCCGATGACACTGCGATGCCGGCAGTGCCCCGCTCTCGATCGCTGCCTCGCAGCGGATGCCGGCCGGTTCCAGCACTGCCTCGGAGAGCGCCTCGCACAGGTTTTCGAAGAAGGCCTCGACGGAGACGGCGGTCAGACTGTCGCTGTCGGACAGAAGCTGATAGAGCCTGCCGAACGCGACGATGCGCTGCTCGAACCGGTCCACCGCGCCCGACATATCCCTGGTGCCCGGCCGCGAGAAGTCGCGGCGGACTGACGCACCCAACAGCGTCAGCGTGTTCTTCATCCGATGGTGGGATTCCCGCAGCACGAGTTCCCAATCACGCGACTGATCATCAAGGCTGGCAATGTGCTGAGAACGAACGAAATGGTCGCTCGTCTCCAAGCCGATAGCGGACATGATAGCCTCCCCGTTGGATCTAGGACCTAACTCGAAGCCTATACTGGATGCACCGCGCGCGTTTTGCTCGTTAGACGTTGCAAGATTTTGTTATGATCGGCGGCATCACAAGTTGGCGGCCAGACCGTCCTATCGACGGTCAAGCACACTGACGGGTCGTCCCGATCGCTTCCCAAGCCGCTCGCGTTTAAGCGAAATTTGTCACACATCATCCCGGTGCGGCCGGATGATTTGCCGCGCGATTTCGCCACTTTCGACCAGTTTACTCATAACCTCGTTCTGCTAGATCAGGATGCGGACAACAGCCCCTTCACTGGATTCATTGGCGCGTGGTGGACACTAACGACCAGGATGCGGCGATTTCCTTCGGGCCATTCCGGCTGTACGCAAGGTCACGCCTGCTCGAGAAGGACGGCGCTCCGCTTCACCTCGGCGGCCGCGCACTCGACATCCTCATTTTTCTCGTCGAGCGCGCCGGCGAGGTCATCGACAAGCGTGAGTTGATCAAGCGCGTCTGGGCCGACGTGACGGTCGATGAAGGCAGCCTGCGCTTCCACATCACGACGCTGCGCAAGGCCTTGGGGGATGCCGGCGAAGGCTCCCGCTATGTCGTCAACGTGCCCGGCCGAGGCTATTGCTTCGCTGGCCCGCTGGCCCGGTCCGAATCGTCGGAGACGCGGACAGGCCCGGCCGTCCCGTCACCTCACATACTGCCGCCGCCGCTTGCCAGGATGATCGGACGAGACGACGCGGTCGAGCGGATTTCCACCGAGCTTGCGCAGCATCGCTTCGTGACAATTGTCGGCCCCGGCGGGATTGGCAAGACTTCCGTCGCGCTCGCCGTCGCGCATCGCGAGCTCCAGGCCTTCGGCGGTCAGGTCAACTTCGTTGATTTCGGCGCGCTGACGGATGCCAGGCTCGTTCCAAGCACCATCGCCGCCACGCTCGGCCTGACGGTCAATTCCGAGGACCCGATGCCGGGCCTGCTGACGGTGCTGCGCAACCGTCAAATGCTGCTGATCTTCGACAGCTGTGAGCACATCATCGACGAGCTCGCGCCCCTGGCCGAGCACATCGTCCAGGAGGCGCCCGAGCTGCATATTCTCGCCACCAGCCGCGAATCCTTTCGCACCGAAGGCGAACGCGTCCACCGGTTGTTTCCACTGGACTGCCCGCCCCAGCGCGATGGGCTCGGCATCGCCGACATCCTTGCCTATCCCGCAAGCCAGCTCTTCGTGGAACGCATTGCCGAGAGCCTGGGCGAATTCGAACTGAGCGAGGAGGATGCGCCGCTTGTCGCCGAGATCTGCCGGCGACTGGACGGCATCGCGCTCGCGATCGAGCTCGCCGCCGGACGCGTGAATGCCTATGGCATTGCCGGGACCGCCTCGCTGCTCGACAGCCGCTTCTCGCTGCTGTGGCGGGGACGCCGTACGGCGATCCCGCGGCACCAGACCCTGAGCGCCGCGCTCGCCTGGAGCTATGATCTGTTGCCGGCAGCCGAAAGCGCGACGCTGCGCGGTTTGTCGGTGTTCGTCGGGCCATTCACGATGGAGGCCGCGCTCGCCGTTGCGTTCAGCCAGGGCATCAGCGAGCCCGAGGCGGTCGAGGCGATCTCGAACCTGCTCTCCAAATCGCTGATCGCAACCTCACCTGCGGAGCGGCGGCTGCGCTATCGTCTGCTCGACACCACCCGCGCCTTCGTCGGCGCCAAGCTCGTCGAGAACGGCGAAGCGCCCCGTGTCGCGCGCGCTCACGCCGAATATTTCCGCGACTTCCTGCGCGACATCGCGCTCAAATCCACGGGCATGCAGACCGCGGGCGGCTTCCTTCCCTATGCCGACCATTTGCCCAATGTCAGGGCCGCGCTGACCTGGAGCTTTTCGGATAGCGCCGACCGGACGATCGGCGTGGATCTGGCGGCTTCGGCGGCCCAGTTTTTCCTCGAACTGACATTGCTGACGGAGTGCTATCGCTGGACGAAGCAGGCGCTTGTCTCTCTCGATACGAATTCGATCGACCGCCGCCAGGAGATGACGTTGCAGGCCGCGCTCGGCGTCTCCGTGATGTTCACGCAGGGCAATACCGAAGCGGTCCGGTCGGCGTTCACACGCAGCCTTCAGCTTGCGCGGGATCTCGAGGATCTGCACTGGCAGCTCTGGCTGCTGCGCGGATTGCACATCTACCTGACCAGGGTCGGGGATTTTCACGGGGCGCTCGGCACCGGCGAGCAGGGCGAGAGCGCTGCGCGCAAGCTGAATGATCCGGCCGCCGCGCTGAACGTGGAATGGATGCTGGGCGTCGCGCACCATCTGATCGGCAATCAGGACAAGGCCGTGCAGTTCTGCGAGAGCGCGATGGTGCACAATCCCGGCTCGCAGCGGCTGAACATCGGGCATCTCGGTTATGACGACCGCATCGTCGCGCTGGTCGCGCGGGCTCTGGCTCACCGGCCGGCCCGATCGCGCGATCGAGGCGGCGAGATACACCGTTCGCGAGGCCGAACTGCTCGAACAACCCCTCACCCTCGGCATCTCCCTGATCTGGACGATCTACGTGTTCCTCTGGGTCGGCGACTGGGCCAATGCCGAAATCCTGATCGAGCGGCTGATCGACCATTCGGCGCGGCACTTCCTCGGTCCCTATCACGCCGTCGGCATCGGCCAGAAGGGCGAGCTCATGCTTCGCCGCGGCGACACCGCCGGCGGGATCGAGCATCTTCGCCGCAGCCAGGCCACGCTGTACGCGACGCGGCACCGGATCATGACGACGGTGTTTGCGACGGCGCTGGCGGAGGGCCTCGTGGCGGAGAACCAGCCGGACGAGGCCCTGCGCACGATCAATGAGGCCATCGCGCAGATTCCAGATCATGGCGAATCCTTCGACATGCCCGAGATGCTCCGGGTCAAGGGCGACATCCTCGTCCGGTCGGGAAACACCGCGGAGGCCGAGCGCTGCTTCCGGAAATCGCTCGATCTGTCGCGCCGGCAGTGCGCGCTCGGCTGGGAGCTGCGGGGGGCGATCAGCCTCGGCCGGGTCTGGCGCCAGGCCGGACAAGCGGGCGAAGCACGCGCTCTGCTCGCCCCGCTCGTCGCTCGATACCAGGAAGGCCTCCAGACCCGCGATCTCGTGGCCGCCAGGGAGCTGTTGAGCGCGCTGAATTGACAGTATCTTCAACGAGATACCGCCCAAGCACCTGCTCGCAACTCCTAACAACTTCTAACACGCCAAGCCGCATCCGCCCCGCCATGGTGGTGGCACTTCACGGTGGATATGGCGGGATATGGCGCTTCTTGACGATGTAATTGATGCCAGCGGCGGTATGGCCCGCTGGAATAGCTTGACCCGATTCACGCTCCACCTTTCCGTCGGCGGCTCGTTGTTCTCCAGCGCCGGACATGCCAGCGAATTCAAGGACGTGACGGCGGAGGGCTCGACCCGCGCCCAGTCGGTCCGCTTCACCGGCATCACCGGGGGTGAACACTCCGGCTGCTTTCAGCCGGACGCGATCACGATCGAGAGCCTCGAGGGTGAGGTCCTGCGCACCTGGGATAACCCGAGCCTTGCATTTCCCGAGACCGGCTCTCCTGCGCTCGCGGACGAACTGCACCTCGTCCTCTTCTGCGGCGTTGCGATCTGGAATTATCTGACCAACCCATTTCTGCTCGCCCATCCCGACGTCGTCACGGAGGAGCTTCCGCCGTGGCGCGAAAACGCTGACACGTGGCGTCGGCTGCGCGCGCAGTTCCCGCCGAACCTGATCACGCTCGCGCCCGAGCAGATCTTCTACTTCGACGAGAACGCGCTGCAACGGCGGACGGATCACGATCTGTTCGGAAACAAGGTCGCGCATTATTCCTGGGCCCATGACAGCTTCGGCGGCATCGTCGTGCCGACATTGCGGCGTGTGCAGACGCTGCGGCCTGATGGAAGCGTGATCGCCAGGCCCGTGCTGATGGACGTCGAGATCTTCGACGCCGTGTTCGAGTAGCGGTGGCGACGCGCGAGAGCGGGAACCGTTCACTGCTCTCAACGCCTAACAATACATAACGAGCTAACACGCGGCCTTGGGTGCAACATTGGGCTCATGAGCAACGAAGTGTCGTGCTCGAACGAGACCGAGGCCGGCGCACCTCCACCACGAGGGAATGCGTCATTGCAGCGAACGCACTCAAGGAGATCGTCATGAAGATTCTTATGGTTATCACCTCCCACGACCAGCTCGGCAACACCGGACGCAAGACCGGGTTCTGGCTCGAGGAGCTCGCCGCCCCCTACTACGTGTTCAAGGATTCCGGCGCGGAGATCACGCTGGCTTCGCCCAAAGGCGGCCGGCCGCCACTCGATCCCAAGAGCAACGAGCCCGAGTTCCGCACCGACCTGACGCTGCGCTTCGAGGCGGACGCTGCCGCTGAAGCCCAGCTCGACAAGACGGTGCGCCTCGACAGCGTCAAGCAGGAAGACTTCGACACGCTGTTCTATCCCGGCGGTCACGGCCCGATGTGGGACCTCGCCGAAGACAAGGACTCGGTCAAGCTGATCGAATCCTTCCTCGCCGCCGGCAAGACCATCGCGGTGGTGTGTCACTCGACCGGTGCGCTGCGCCACGTCAAGACGGCCGATGGCAAGCCTTTGGTCGAGGGCAAGGAGGTGACCGGCTTCACCAACGGCGAGGAAGAGGACGTGGGCCTGACCCATGTCGTGCCGTTCCTCGTAGAGGACGAGATGTTGAAGCTCGGCGCGGTCTTCTCGAAAACGGCGAACTGGGGCGTACACGTCGTCAGCGCGGGCCAGCTCATCACGGGACAGAATCCGCACTCCTCCGGCCCGGCCGCGCAGACGCTACTCGCCGCCCTCGCCAGGAAGGCTAAGTCGGCCGCGTAAGTTAGGCTCGCATCGGAGCGGTGCTCATCAATGAGCACCGTTCCGGCACTGACCGGACACATCGAGGACGATGACGAAAGCTTTACGCCGGAGCTTACGAATGTGATCCGGCGAGCGGAAGCTACTGCGCACAACAGCGATCACGGTGGCAGCCGTGCCGCTTAATCCCGTCAGAGCGGTTGCTGGCGCATGACGAGCCGGCGCATCTCGACGCGACACGCCCACATAGGAGCGATGACATGAACATTCCAGCCACCCTCGCCCTCTCGGCCGCGCTGGCCTGCGCGACCGTGCAGGCCTCGGCACAGGATCTGCGGTCGAGCCGACGCTCGATCAGCTATCACACGATCGATATCGGGGGTCTCAATATCTTCTACCGCGAGGCCGGGCCCGCCGACGCGCCGACCGTGTTGCTGCTGCACGGCTTTCCCTCCTCGTCGCGGATGTGGGAGCCTCTGCTGCCGCTGCTCGCCGACAAATATCACCTGATCGCGCCCGATTATCCCGGCTTCGGCAACAGCAGCGCGCCGCCACCGTCCGACTTCACCTACACTTTTGACAACATCGCCGGCGTGATGGGCGAACTGACGAACAAGCTCGGCCTGACCAACTACGTGATGTTCATGCAGGACTATGGCGGCCCGGTCGGCTTCCGCATGGCACTGGCGCATCCCGAGCGCGTTCGCGCCATCATGATCCAGAATGCCGTTTCGCATGAGCAAGGCTTGAGCTCGCTCTGGGAAGCGCGTCGCAGATACTGGGCTGATCCGGCGCATGAGCTCGAGGCGCTCAAGACCAACTTCACATCCTTGGCCGCGACGCGCCAGCGGCACCTCGGCTCAAGCCCGCACCCCGAGCGCTACGACCCCGATAGCTGGACCGACGAATACGCGTTCCTGACGCGTCCCGGTGAGGCCGAGATCCAGACTACGCTGTTCCTGGATTACCGGACCAACGTCGCCTCCTATCCGAAATGGCAGGACTGGCTGCGCAAGACGCGGCCGCCGACGCTGGTGGTCTGGGGCAAGTACGATCCGTCCTTCGCCGTCGCCGGCGCTTCGGCCTATCGCGACGATGTGCCGGATGCGGAGGTCCACATCCTCGAAGCCGGCCACTTCGCGCTCGACGAGGCGACCGACGAGATCGCCACGCTGGTCCGCGACTTCCTTGCGCGTCTGGATGGGCACAAGGGGTGACGGCGACTTGCACAATGCACCGACCACAGGAGGCACACATGCCCGACAACATCAGCCACGAGCGACGTCGTTTCGTCGGCAGGGCTGCGATGGCGCTTGCCGCGACCCAGCTTGCGCTGAGCACGACGGCTACGGCGAAGCCGGCGAAGTCCGCCGCCGTCGTCAAGCCCGGCGCCAACACCACGTTCGCGTCCCTGAAACAGATCGACGCCGGCCTCCTCAACGTCGGCTATGCCGAGGCGGGTCCCGCGGATGGCCCGCCCGTGATCCTGCTGCATGGCTGGCCCTATGACATCTACGCCTTCGTCGATGTCGCACCGCTGCTCGCCGCGGCCGGCCGCCGCGTGATCGTGCCTTACCTGCGCGGCTACGGCAGCACGCGTTTCCTCTCCGACTCGACGATGCGGAACGGGCAGCCGGCGGCGATCGCGGCCGACATCGTCGCCCTGATGGACGCGCTTGGAATCGACAAGGCGACGATTGCCGGCTTCGACTGGGGTGCGCGCACCGCCAACATCATCGCTGCGCTCCGGCCGGAGCGGGTTAAGGCGATGGTCTCGGTGAGCGGCTACCTGATCGGCAGCCAGCAGGCCGGCAAGATGCCGCTGCCGCCGAAGGCCGAGTTGCAATGGTGGTACCAGTTCTATTTCGCCACCGAGCGCGGCCGCGAGGGCTACGACAAGTACCGCCACGATTTCTCGAAGCTGATCTGGCAGCTCGCTTCGCCCCAATGGCATTTCGACGACGCCACCTTCGATCGCAGCGCGAAGGCATTCGACAATCCGGACCATGTGGCGATCGTGATCCACAATTATCGCTGGCGGCTGGGCCTCGCCGAAGGCGAAGCGAAATACGCCGACGACGAGGCACGGCTGGCGCAGGCGCCCGTGATCGCCGTGCCCACCATCACCATGGAGGGCGACGCCAACGGCGCGCCGCATCCTGAACCGTCCGCCTACGCGAAGAAATTCTCCGGGCGTTATTCGCACCGGACCATCCAGGGCGGTATAGGCCACAATCTGCCGCAAGAGGCGCCGAAGGCCTTAGCCGACGCGGTGCTGGACGTCATGGCCGAAGCCTAGGCGCCGGACCCGCCAACGGCACTTAACAACGCTTAACGGGCGGTCGTCTGCGCACGGGGGTATCTCTATTGGGGCGACACCACCGATGCGAGAGGAAAACAGCCGGATGATTCCGCTGCTGGCGAATGCGATCGAGGCCCATGGCGGGCTCGACCGATGGAATGCCCACGAGCGCCTCACCGCCACGATCGTGACGGGCGGCGACCTCTGGATATTGAAGGGCGTCGATCAGGAGCAGGCGCCGCGCACGATGCGGATCGAGCTGCATCGGGAGCGGGCTTCCGTGGAGCCGTTCGGCAAGCCTGGCCAGCGCACCGACTTCAGCCCGGAGCGGATTGCCATCGTGGCTGCGGACGGCCGCATCGTCGCGGAGCGCAACAATCCGCGCGCCGCGTTCGCGCGGCACGATATGCGCACGCATTGGGATCCGCTGCATCGCGCCTATTTCAACGGCTATGCGCTCTGGACCTACATGACTGCGCCGTTCCTGCTGGCGACGGATGGGTTCCAGGTCCGGGAGATCGCACCCTGGCGCGAGGGCGCGGAGGTCTGGCGCGGATTGCGGGCGACCTTCCCGGCCGTGATCGCAAGCCACAGCGCCGAGCAGGATTTCTATTTTGGGCCCGACATGCTCATCCGCCGACATGATTACCGGGTCGAGATCGCCGGCAATTTTCCGGCAGCTCAGTACGTATCCGATACCGTCACCGTTGACGGCTTCATTCTCCCGACCCGCCGGCGCATCTATCTGCGCGGCGACGATCTGATGCCGCTGCGTGATGAGCTGATGGTGTCGATCGATCTCGCGGATCTCCGGTTCGACTGAGCCTTGTCAGGCTGATGCCTCGTCGAGCACGAGCCGCGCTGCCTTCAAATCCGCCGTCTCGAATCCTTCCGAGAACCGGGCATAGGTTGCGGCGAGATCGTCGAGCGGATTCTTGATGCCCTGCCGAAGCCGAAGTGTCGCGAGCGACATCTCCGTCCGCAATCGCCAGGACAGCGCGCCCTGCTGCTCCGCCAGCGCGAGCGATGCGGCAAGGCTCGCTTCGGCGGCACCGAGATCACCGGTCCGCGCTTCGAGGTCGCCGCGCCGGCGCAGGAGCTCGGGCATGTCAAAACCTCCGCCGCCCAGCTCGACGCGGGCGATCGTCTCGTGCAGGACCTGCAGCCCTTCCGTCAACCGTCCCAGCGCCGCCAGTCCCTGCGACAGGTCCGCGGCGAACGCGGATGCGTAGAGCTCGTAGCGATCCGCATGCAGGCGCGGCAGCGCGCTCCGCAGCAGATCGACACCGCCGGCCAGCTCGCCGCGGGCGATCATCGTCTGCGCGCGAAAGCCGGTCGCGACGGCTTCGTACGGCGCGAGCCCGTGCAAATTCGCATGGGTCGCGAGGCGCCCCGTCATCGTCTCGACGGCGGCCCAGTCGCCGACCCAGCCGAACACCGAGGATGACCAGCACAGCGCGATGCAATGCATCACCACGTCGCGCGGCGCGGCGGCGCCGACGAGCGGGCGGACGCAATCGAGTGCGCGGTCGGGAAAGCCACGCAGCCACAGCACCCGTGCGAGCGGAATCTGCGGCGTGCGCGAATAGGCGAAATGCCCGGGCTCCGTCCCGCGCAGCGCGGCGTCGTCGCGCACGCCTTCGTCGAGATGGGCCTGCGCCTCGGCCTGGTCGCCGGCGAGATGATAGGACACGCCGAGAAGCGCCTTGCTGCCTGCGATCCCCGCGGTGTCGCCGATCTGGCGGGCGATGCGCTCGGCCTGGCGTGCTGTCGGCACGAGGTGCCTATAGTCGCCGGTGCGGCGATAGAACATGTTCAGCCGCGACAGCAGGCGGAACGCATTGGCGTGATCGTCGAGCGCTTCCGCGATCTCCAGCCCGCGCCGCAGTGCGGCCTCGGCCTGCTCGCTGTTGCGCTCCGTGAACATGAAGGCGTGGCCGAGCGTCGACTGCAGCTCGAGTTCCCATTTGCCGCCCTGGTTGGCATCGTCGAGCATCGCGAGCGCGCGGCCCGACCAGATGCGCGCCTCGTTCAGCAGGTTGAGCTCGACGAACAGCCTTGCGGCGCTGCCGGCGAGCGGCACGCGCAAGGCGGTACCGTCGTGGTTGGCAAAACTCCATTCCAGCGCCGCACGGGCATCTGCGAGCAGGCTCGCGCGCGCCAGCAGGCGCGAAGCCGGGTCGCCGCCCTGCTCCGCCATGCCGGCTTCGAGCGTGCGCTGGACATAGGCCGTGTGACGGCGTGCGATCGCCGCCGCTTCGCCTGCGTCGACCAGCTTCTGCATCGCATAGGCGCGCGTGGCATCCAGCAGGCGATAGCGCCGCGATGCGCCATCGGGCTGCGCCGACACCAGCGACTTGGCCACGAGCTGCTCCAGCGCATCGACGACGCGGTCGGCCGCGGCGCCCTCATCCGCGGCGACTGCGATCGCCCCCTTGAGCGTGAAGGGGCCTGCGAAGATGGCGAGTCGCTGAAGCACCGTGCGTTCGCTCTCGCCGATCAGGCCAAAACTCCAGTCGAGCGTCGCGCCGAGCGTCTGCTGCCGTGGCGGCGCCGTTCGCCGTCCGCGCCATTCGAGCTTGAGCCTGGAGTCGAGCAGCGCGGCCATCTCCCGCAATCCGTAGACGCCGACGCGCACGGCGGCGAGCTCGATCGCGAGCGCGATGCCGTCGAGCTTGCCGCAGATCTCGGCCAGGACCTCGGCATCCTCGTCCGTGATATCGCCGCGATGGCCTGCGGCCGCGGCACGATCGATGAACAGCTGCGCGGCCGGATAATCCAGCACTTCGCCGGCACTGAGGCGGGCGCCTTGCGGCGGGCCGGCCAGCGGAACGAGCTCGAAGATCTGCTCGCCTTCCACCAGCAGCGACTCGCGGCTGGTGGCGAGAATGGCGATGCCCGGCGCCTCGCGATAGATGTTTTCGGCCAGACGCGCGACCTCGTCGATGACGTGCTCGCAACTGTCGAGGATGAGAAGCTGCCGCCGTCCGCGCAGAAAATTGACGATGCTGCCTGAGGGATCATCGTGATGCACGACGAGGCCTAGAGCGGCGGCAACCGTGCTCGCGACCAGCGTGGCGTCCTTCAGTGGGCCGAATTCGAGGAAATGAACGTGGCCCTCGAACGCCTGCCACATGTCATGCGCGAGCGCCGTCGCAACCGTGGTCTTGCCGATGCCGCCCGGTCCTCGCAGCGTGACGAAGCGGTCGCTCAGCAGACGCGCCGACAACTCGGGCAGCACGTCGTCCCGACCGATCATCCGGTCCAGTCGATGTGGCAAGGCCGCAGGCGCCGCCGTTCTTTCAGGTGCACGCGGCGCGAGTGCCGGAGCGGCGTTGCGCTCGCCACGTTGCACAGGCGCGACGAAGCAATAGCCGCGGCTCGGGACGTTGGTGATATAGCGGGCCCCGTCCTTGCCGTCGCCAAGCACCTTGCGCAGCTCCGCGACGTGGACGCGCAGGCTGATCTCCTCGACCGCGAGGCCGGACCACGCGTAGCTCAAAATCTCGTTCTTCGGCACCACTTCGCCGGCACGGCTGAGGAGCAGGCGCAGAATGTCCATCGCGCGGCTGCCGAGCTTGACCGGCGCCCCGTCCCTCTCGAGCAACCGCGACCGCAGCGAAAACGGTCCGAACGAGACTGCGTCGAAATCAAGGCTCGCCTTGGCTCCATTGCCGGGCGAGCCATGTCCTGCCGGGGGTACGGTCACTTCTGACTCATCTTGACGGCCATTTCATTCAAATGCGCGGCGACTATACCCGCCATCGATGCGCGGTCCAGCGAGGCACCGCGCCGGCCTCATACCGGCACATCGATCGCCGCGCGATGTTCTGCAATGTCCTCACACCGCGCCGATCTGCGCAAATAATTGAAAAGCTGGACAAAATCAAACGTCCTGCGGCGGGCTGTCACACTTCAGGCGCTCGCACAAAATCTAACACCTCCTAATCATCACTAACGGGCTTCTTGCCTGGCTCACGCCTATCCTCTGATCGTGGAAAGCACTGAGAGTTGGCCGATCGCTGCAAGCGGCGACGAGGCCAGGAGAGGACGAGCGATGTTCAATGACTTGCAAGCAGCGCATGCCTGGATCGAATTTCCCGCCAGCCGGTGTGATCGCGAGGCTTCGCACGGGATGCGAGCAATCGCGCTGGAAAGCGGATGGCGCAAGGTCGACCGCGGCCTGGACGCGGACATCACGATTTCGCGATGGGAAGACTCTCGGACCATCTCGTCGCACGAAGCGACGACGCCAGCCGACCGCTATTTCGTCGCCATCGCCCTGAAGGCCGCTCGGGTCAAGCTGACGCGGGACCGTCAGATCATCTTCGACGGCACCATGCCTGCGGGCACGCTGTATGTCTGTGCGCCATCGAAGCTTCTCGGCGTGCAATTCCAGTCGCCCTGCGCTTTCCTGCACTTCCACATCTCCTCCGATCATTTTTCGGCGGCGCGGCCGGCGACCGAGGGCCTCAACGACCTCGTCTTGCTGCGCGACCCGCTCGCCGCCGAGCTCGCCAAGGCACTGACCGAGCATGGCGATACCGCGGACCAGCAGTACGCGCGCTGCATCGGCGAGACCCTTGCGATGCATCTGACCCGGCTCGAGCTGCCACGCTCAAAAGTCAATGCCTTGCCGAAATGGCGGCTGCGGCGCGTCGAGCAATATATCGCCGATCACTTTGATCGCTGTATCAGCCTATCCGAGCTCGCCAATGTCGCAGGCCTCTCGAGGATGCATTTCGCGGCACAGTTCCGCGCCGCGACCGGCTACCGTCCACGTGAATATCTGCTCAATCATCGCGTCGAGCATGCGAAGACCTTGCTCACGACAACCGAGCGGCCGCTAGCGGAGATCGCGCTTGCCGTCGGCTTCAGCACCCAGGCGCATTTTTCGACCGTGTTCAAGCGCATCAGCGGCGAGTCGCCGGCACGCTGGCGTCTGGCCAGCAGGGCTGTGCTGCCTGCTACGGAGGCGCTTTCGCGGCGGCGCCCTGCCGCGGACATGGACTGGATGGTCGGCGCTGCCGCGTAGTTCGTGCGCCGGCAGGTGAATTGGGATCGAGGGATCTGGAATCAAGGCACTTGGAATCAAGCGACTTTGGATCAAGGCACTTGGCATCACGCCATCTGCACTTCGACCGGTTTACGATTTCTTTGGCGTGAGTGCCCTGCCACTCGCGCCGGCTCGAGCCCTTTCCCTCCCGGGTCTGCGAGCCACTCGGGGCCGTCCCTGCGCCCACACAGGACGGCCCCTTTTCTTTCTGCCTCTCGTGTCCTGAACGCGCTACGGCACGGGCACGAGGGCGCAGTATGATCCACACTCCCTCCACGTCGTCATTACGAGCGCATTTCGCGTAGACCGGATGGAGCGCAGTGTAATGCGGCGCCTTCGCAATACGGCCGCACGATCCCGGCGACGCGCCTACACCGGATCGAACGCCCGGATCGGCGGCAGATTGCCGGTGAACTTCTCCACCTCGACCGTCGTGAGCTGGCCGGTGCAGCCCTGCGCGAAGGACGAGGTGCCGATGTCGCGGGTGAGCACGTTGGGATTGCCGTGAACGCAGAGCGGCGCTTCGTCCTCGGGGTCCATCGGGTCGTACCACGCGCCGGTCGGAAGCTGCACGACGCCTGCCGCGATGCCGTCGGTGACGTGGGCGGCGGCGAGACAGGCGCCGCGCTCGTTGAACAGGCGGATGATGTCGCCGTCCTTGATTCCGCGTGCATCGGCATCGCGTGGATTCATGCGCGCGACCTCGCGGCCGCGATGCTTCGCGCCCAGCGAATGGCCGCCGAAGTCGAACTGGCTGTGCAGGCGCGTCACCGGCTGGTTGGCGACGAGGAAGCACGGCGCGCCGGGTTTCGGCATGTCGGTCTTGTCGAGCCAGACCGGATGGCCGGGGCAATCGGCATCGCCGTGCGCAGCGATCTTGGCTGAATAGATCTCGATGCGCCCGCTCGGCGTCGGCAGCGGATGATTGGCCGGATCCTCGCGAAAGCTGCGCAGCCGGCCGCCGTCGTCGGGCTGTTGCGGCACGACTAGGCTGCCGCGCCGCCAGAATTCGTCGAAATCAGGCGCCTCGAGGCCACGCGCTTGAAGCGAGGCGCGCGTCGGCTCGTACAGATGTTCGAGCCACTGCCGCGACGTGCGCCCTTCCGTGAAAGGTTCACGCGCACCCAGACGCTCGGCGAGATCGGCAAAGATGTCGTAATCGTCACGCGCAAGGCCAAAGGGCTCGGCGATCTGGTGCATCGCGACCACCAGGGGATCGTTGGTCGAATAGCCGATGTCCTCGCGCTCCAGCGTCATCGTCGAGGGCAGCACGATGTCCGCGTGCCGCGCCGTCGCGGTCCAGGCGAGCTCGTGCACGACGAACGTATCGAGCTGCGCAAAAGCCTTGCGCAAGCGGTTGATGTCCTGATGGTGATGGAAGGGATTGCCGCCGGCCCAGTAGACGAGGCGGATGTCCGGATAGGTACGCGTCTCGCCATTGTAGCGATAGGTCGTGCCGGGATTGAGCAGCATGTCGGCGATGCGCGCGACCGGAATGAAATCGCGCACGCCGTTGCGGCCCTGCCCCAGCGTGGGGCCCGGCACGTCGTTGACGCGGCGGCCGTAGTAGCCGATTGCGCCGAGCGAATAGGCATAGCCGCCGCCGGGCAGGCCGATCTGGCCGAGTGCTGCCGCCAGCACCATGCCCATCCACACCGGTTGCTCGCCATGCTCGGCGCGCTGGAGCGAATGCGAAACGGTGATCAACGCACGCTTTCCGGCGGCGCGGCGCGCGAGCTCGCGGATCGCGTCCGCATCGACACCGCAAATCGCGGCGGCCCATTCGACATGCTTGGCCTGCCCGTCGCTCTCGCCATTGAGATAGCGCAGGAACACGGGCCAGCCTTCGGTGTAGCGATCGAGGAAGGCCTGGTCGTGCAGGCCTTCGCTCACAAGTGTGTGGACGATACCGAGCATCAGGGCGGTGTCGGTGCCGGGCAGGCACGTCATCCAATCGGCGCCGGCCTCGACGGGAAGATCGTCGCGCAGCGGGCTGACCAGGATGAACGCGCAGCCGCGCCGGCGCGCGGCTTCCATGGCGCCGCGCTCGACATGCTTGCTGATCGAGCCGCCGGCCACCATGGAGTTCTTCAGCGCCATGCCGCCGAACGCCAGCACGATGTCGGTATTCTCGGCAATTTGCTCCCAGGTGACGTTGCGCTTGGTGATGTCCTCGTAGCCGGCGAGAATTTGCGGCAGCAGCACCGAGGATGCGCCCGAAGAGTAAGTGTTCACCGAGCGCACATAGCCGCCCATTGCGATGTTGAGGAAGCGATGCACCTGGCTCTGGGCATGATGGAAGCGGCCCGCGCTCGACCAGCCGTAGGAGCCGCCGAACACGGCGCCGGGGCCGCGCGTGTCGCGGATGCGGCCGAGCTCGTCGCCGAGCAGATCGAGCGCTTTCTCCCAACTGACGGAGACGAACTCATCGCGGCCGCGGCGATCGTCCGGCCCAGGTCCGCGCTCGAGCCAGGCGCGGCGGATCGCCGGCTGCGCGATGCGCGCCTGATGCCGCAGCGCGCCGGGGAAATTGCCGATGATGCCGTTCGGATCGGGGTCGCCCGCATAGGCCCTGACCTCGAGCCCGGCTTCGCTTTGACGCGCGGAAAACACGCCCCAATGCGAGGTGTGGGGCTTGAAGCCGTCAGACAGGTCGAGGCCGGGGTCGGGAAAGCCAATCGTATCGTCCATCGTCTGATCCTTGTTCCGCGCGGCACGGGCCCAGCCGCTGCCACGTCAATTCCGGTGGCAGTATACCGATCCGCATCCCGATGTCGTCGGGATCAGGGCCGTCGGAAACGCCGGACTCCCGCGCGCAAGTACAGCTTGGTGACCGTCCGACCGCGCGACCAGCGGCGATTCCTAAGACAATTTATTCTTTATTTTCACTATCTTGCTGGTTGACCTTCGGGACGCCCCGGTCGCGAAATCTCTTCAAACGACATCGACATGGAAATGTGCGATATGCCGCCCATCCCCACAGCAGCATCGGTCTCATCATGATCCAGCGCGTCTTGCCCTACGAAGGACTCCTCCACGAAGTGGTCGAGCATAATGGCGTGCTCTACATCGGCGGGATCGTCCCCGAGGACACCAGCCTCGATATGTCGGGCCAGGCCAACGACGTCCTCGGGCAGCTGGCCCGCCTGCTGAAGACGCTCGGCTCCGATCTCGCCAACGTCTTGCAGGTGACCATCTTCATGATCAACCTGAAGGAGAAGGCGGAGTTCAATGCTGCGTGGAAGGCGCACTTTGCGGAAGCTCACCTGCCGGCGCGCGCGGCGATCGGCGTGGCCGATCTCGGTCCAGGCGTCAAACTCGAGATGACGGCCATCGCGGCCCGGTAACCCCAGGCTCGAGGCACTCACTTCCAGGCGATCGTGATCGCGCTGATGTTGGAGGCGAGCTCAAGTCCGGCCTTCGGGCCTTGCAGCACGATCGTCACGCCCTTTTCGTTGCGCAGATGGGCGCCGTTGACGCCGCCGACGAGTGCGAAGCCGCCGCCGACGGAGCTGTAGGTGCCGACGAAGTCGCCGACATCGCGAATGCCCGATGCCCGGCCATCAAATCTGCCGACGGTCGCACCGGCCGTGATGCCGACGCTCAAGCCGGAGACCTTGAAGGGATAGTTCCGACCGCGGTAGTTCAGCACGCCACTGCCGGTGCCGCCTCCGACCAGCAGGCCAGCCTTGACGAACCTCACCTGAACATGGCCGCTCGCTTGCGCGAACGACGGCGTGGCCGGCATCGCGAGCAGGAGGAGCGCGAGCGCCGCAAGGCCGATTGCGATCGCGCGCCGCATGCGTTCCGGTTTAAGGCTTCGCGGCATCGACCTTCTTCCAGGTCTGGTCGGGATCGAACAACGTAGTGCGCTCGGCGACGACCGCCGTGCGGTTGCCGAGATCCTTCTGGTAGACGGTGTCGGCATGATTGACGAGAAAAGTCATCACGCCGGAATTGCCGTATTCGGCGGGCCAGGCGATCAGTCCGAAGCCCCCGATCATCTTGCCTTTGACGACGTAGTTGAGCGCGCCACCGGGCGCGTCGGAACCCTGGCCTTTCAGGATGCGAAAGTAGTAGCCGTGATAAGGCGCGGGTCCCTCGCCTGTGCCTTGCTTGTAGCCTTCGGCCGAGGCCTCCGCGACCAGCGCGCCGAGCGGGCTCGGATCACTGTCGTCACGCCAGAACAGGCCGTCCTTCTTGCCGGGCGTGGAAAGGAAGCGTTGCGCGTAGACACCGGCGCCCTCGCCGCGATCCTTGTCGGCGTATTCATTCTGGGCATCGACATAGGCGAGCGCGGTCTGGATCGCGTCGAGCTCGTTGCGGCCGATGCGGCGGCGAAGCACCTCGATCCGCCCCTCGTCGGTGTCGAACGCCCAGCCTGTCTTGGTGTTGACCAGCGGAACCGGGAACGGGAAATCGTCCGGCCCCAGTATCAAGGTCGCGGTCTTGTTGCCCTCCGCCTTGATGCCGTGCTTGGCGTCGAACATCGACGTGAAGCGCTGACGGATGTCGTTGTCGGCGACCTCGTCACCGGACGAGACGATATCCTCGGCGGCCCTGCCGAGCACCTTCAGAATGTCGCCCGGCCCGCTTTTGACTGCGGCCGCGAGCGCGGCGGCCGCATCCTCCGGTGTCTTGTAGGACTGCTGTGCCTGTGCCGCCGAGCCAAGCATGGCGAGCGCCACCACGCCCGACAGGATCGCGCGATGGAGCGATTTCAGGCCGATCATGGCGTCACCTCCGCAGGGATCTTCGCGCCGTCGGCGAGCCAATCGCGGTAGGTGCGGAATGTCAGACCAAGCTTGTCATAATACACGCGCAGATAACCATCGCTGCCGCGGGTCACGGCGTCAGGCATCACCTGCTCCACCTCCTGCGCCATCACGCCGACATAGGCCTTGTCGCTGCCGATGTAGCTGAAGCGATAATAGCCGAGGCCGTTAGAGAGATGGCCGAGCAGCGTGATGTCGTGCTTCAGCGCGATGTCGGAGCGCCGGCCACCGCCGCCACCGCCGCGGCCTCCTCCGCCGCCTCCACCACGGAAGCCGCCACCGCCACCACCATGCATGGCCATTCCGCCACCGCCGCCGCGCCCGGCAAAGCCTCCGCCGCCACCGCCGCGCGGCATGCTTGCCATGCTGGAGCGTCCGCGCGCCGATGCTGCGGCCGCCGCCCGGCCCGACGAGACGTTCATCGCACCGCCGCGATTGCCGCCACCGCCACGATTGGCGGCAGCGCCGCCGCCGGCACGGTTCGCAGCCTTTGCACGATCGCCGCCGCCCTTACCTGCATTCTTGCCTGCATTCTTGACGCGATCTCCACCACCCTTGGCACGATCTCCCGCGCCAGCGCGATCGCCGCCGCCGGGCCGGTCGCCGCGATTGCCGGCACGATCACCGCGATCACCAGCACGATCTCCTGCACGATCTCCTGCACGGTCACCCGGACCGCCACGATCACCGGCACGGTCGCCGGCGCGATCTCCCGCCCGATCTCCCGCACCCTGGCTCGGACGCAGCACCTGGTTGCCGTCACGGCCGCGGAAATCCATCCGGTCCGACGCGCCCGCCCTCACATTGGTGTTGCCGAAACGCTGCTGGACGTTGGTGTTGTTGTAGCGCACGCCGCCGCGATGCGCCGGATTGTGCTGCCATCCGTTGGCGATGTTGGTGGTGCGATGATTGACGTAGACATTGCGGTTGCCCCAGTTGCAGCCGCCGCCCCAGTAATTGCCCCAGCGCCCGATCGCCCAGGCCGTGCCAAAGGCAATACCGGCCGCGACCACGCCCGCGCCGATATAGGACGGATAGCCCCAATAATAGGGCGGGTACTCCGCGTAGGGCCAGGTGCCGTAGACCGTCGCCGGATCGTAATAGGGCACGTACATCTCGGCGGGATCGGCCTGCTGGATGACCACCACCTGCTTGCCTTCCTGCGACTGGACGCTGACCTTCTGCTGTTTGGTCGTGACCAGCTTCTTGTTGTCATAGGCCTTGTTGCGCAGGCGCTGGATCGCGTCCATCACGTCGGGCTGCTGCGCGAGAAAGGCATCGCCGAGTTTCTGGGTCCATTCGAGCTTGTCGCTCATCATCGACAACACATCGGGGGTGCTGGCGAGCGCCTTGACGCTGTCGTCCCAGGCCTGCTTGTCGACCTCGGCCCTCAGCGCATCGCCCTTCAGCGTCTTGCGCTCCTTCAGCCAGCGATCGGCCTGCACGACTTCCAGCGGATAGGTCGATGCCGCCAGCACATTGGCCAGCAGCTCGTCGGGATAGAGCGCGATCGGCGCCACTAGCGCCTCGAGCTGCTCGGGTTTCAGGAGTTCGGCGCTCGGCGGAGGCGGACTTGCGGGCTGTGCCTGCGTGCTTGGTGCCGCCGGCTTGTCAGCTGTCTGCGCGGTCGCGGTGATCGGCATCGTCAGCATCAACGCAAGCGCCATCAGAATCTTGCCGCAGCGAAACATGCCATCCTCCATCGAACTTCCGGCTACCAAGATCGGGCCGCGGCATGGGCGTTTATTGATCAAGATCAACGAAGGCCGGCTTCGCCGCCTTGTTGCGGCGCGAGAGCGATGCCGCGCGGCCGGATCGCAAGACGTCGGTGTTAATGGATGATCGGGAGCCTGATCGTGAACAGCGCGCCGCCCGACGGCTGGTTCTCGGCGGCTATGGTGCCGTGATGGGCCTCGACGATGGTCTTGACGATTGCAAGCCCCATACCCATGCCCTGAGGCTTGGTCGTGAAGAATGGATTGAAGATGTTCGGGAGGTCGCCGACCGCAATGCCCGAACCGGTATCGGCGATCCGGATCTCGGCGTGGCTTCCGGCGCGCCCGGTCGATACGCTGACCTCGCGCTTCTTCATGTCCGCGTCGGAGACCGCATCCAACGCATTGATGATCAGGTTGAGAACGACCTGCTGCAGCTGCACGGGATCGCCCTTGACGTTCAGCTCCGCAGCGGCCGGCGCGTAAGCCAGCGTGATCCGGCGCCCGTCGGCGACGGCTGTCACCAGGCCAATGGCTTCCCGTACCGTGTCGTTCAGTTCGGTGTCCCTGATTTCAAACGGCCGCTTCTTCAGAACGCTGCGAAGCCTGCGGATGACCTCGGACGCCCGCTGATCGTCGCGCCTGATGTCGGCCAGAATCTGGCGGATCTCGTTGATGTCGGGTGAAGTGGCCTTGAGCATGAGCTCCGCCGTCTCGGCATTGGTCAGAATGGAGCCGAGCGGCTGGTTCAGCTCGTGGGCAATCGACGTCGTCAACTCGCCGACGGCCGAATAGCGATTGGCGTGGGCGAGTTCCGCCAGGCGCTGTCGCGACTCGATCTCGGCCAATTGACGGCGATGGCGCTCGTGCAGAAGCCCGCTGATGAAACCGGCCTGTATCAAAATCACGGCCGCGATCAGCAGCATCTGCCAGCTATAGCGATCCCAGAGGGTCGACTCACGAAACAGGATTTCGCTGCCCGGCGGCAGACTGTTCTCGCCGATCCCCCAGCGCTGCAACTCCCGCCAATCATATTTCGGCGTCCCGAACCCGATCGGCTCGTATTTGATGCGGGCCGGCTTCTCGCCGTCGAGGATGCGGAGCGCGGCACTGACGGTCTTCGAACTGGTTTCGGCGATGGAGTGCATGGGCCCGCCGACGCTGGCGTCGCCGAAGAAAGGTTCCTGATACGAGAAGATCGGCGCGTTCGCGACAGCATGCAGCCTGTGCAGGGCTATATTGCCCTCGTGGACAATGCCGGCGGCATCGACCAACATCAACCCCCAGAACAGCGCGGAATGAGGCGGAAGCGCCGACGCGCGCTTCAGGGTCTCTTCAAACGGCAGGTCCGAGTACCAGACGAGGTCGAGCCGGCCTTCCAGCGGTTTCAACTCCCGCTTCACCTCCTCGATCCAGAATTTCTCGAGGGGCGAGGCACCGACCACAACGGCAACCGTTTTGGTATCGGGCAAAAGCCTGAGAATGTTCTCGAAGGCCGCCACGAAATCATTGCGGACGGACACGACCACGTCATTGTCGGTGAGATCCAGGCGGTTCACCAGTCGTTGTTCGACCACGGTCAGCACCGCCGGCGCTTCCGGAAAGAGTTTCGCACGGTATCTCTGCACGAACCGCGCCGCGGGTGCGCCGATGCTCAGCACGATGTCGGGCGGCTTGCCGTGGTAGAGCGAACCGAGATATTCGACGAAGGGCGCTTCGGGGCCCGCATTGTTGAAGCGCGCGCTGAGCAGCGCGTGCTCCTGGACGTCGAGCGGCCAGGGCGATTGCCGCTCGAGCTCGACCTTGATGCTCCGCGCGTATTCGCTCCAGGGGCGAAACTCGCGGCCGAAGGAGTGCAGGATCAGCACGCGCTTTGGCTCGCTGCGCGCAGCCGAGCCGGGCTCAGCGGCTCGCGCGGGCCCGGACAGCATGCACGCGGCGAGCAACAAGCCGAGACCCAACAGCGTGGCCGCAACCAGCCACTGCTTGACCGACGCCATGGTCATGCGCCCGTTCCCCTTCGCCTCGACCGCTCTCCGGCGCCTCCGGACCACAATTCTAGCGACAAATGGGCCGCTACGACAGTGCCGAGGACGCAGTCAAGCTGCACGCAGGACGGGGCGAAACGATCCGATCTGACACGTCAGTGCCCGCTCAGCACAAGCGTCTGGATCGGCAGCAGCAACGCCTGGATGCGCAGCAGCAGGGCATGGACCAGGCCGACGCCGTCGACGACGTGCAGCGCGATCTTTCGGCCGGTCGGCGTGTCCTTGGCGGAAATCTCTTCATGATTGCTGGTGTAGGCGTTGACGATACAGCTCGAGCCCGGCGTCACGCCCTCGAGGCCGCCTTTGTAGAGCGGCTCCAGGAACACCAGGATCGTGCCGGGCCGAACGGCGTTCTGTGCTTCCAGTAACTGCTCGCCGGAGCGGAATTGGCCGGTGGCGATGTAGTCCTGCACCGTCGTGATCACCATCGGGATGATGACCCACGGCTTCGAGATGCAGGTCGCTTCCGCCACCATGCCGGTCTTCATCACCTGGGCCTCGATCTGACCGAAGCCGGCCTGAAGGACCGATCGGCCGGCCTCCGTCGGAATCAGGATTCCCGCCGGCCGCATCAGCTGGTTGACGACGTCGCCGGGGCGGACAAGGAACTGCTCGACGCGCCCGTCGACGCCGGCGCGGACTAGTGTCTTGTCGAGATCGACCTGGGCCTGATCAAGCGTCGCCTCGGCACTCGCCTTCTGCGCTGGAAGCGAGGTCGAGACCTGCAAGGCCGCCGACTGCCGCGCGGCCGTCGCGGCATCGATGCCGGACTGGCGCTGGTCGACCAGCACCTGGAGCTTTTCGATATCGCGCTGCGGCACGATGCCGGGATTTCGGCGCTGCAGCTCGGTCTTGACGTCGAGCTCGTCCTTGGCCTGCTGGTAATTCGCCTTCGCCTCGCCGATCTGCGCATCGGCCTTGACCACGTCAGCTTGTGCCGTCTGCATGGCGGCATCGACTTCGGCAATCTTGCGCCTGGCGGTCTCAAATGCGGCCTGCTGCTTCGAGGCGTCGAGCGTGAACAGCACGTCGCCCTTCTTCACCGGCGCGCTGAAGCCGAACTTGACCTCGGCCACGCGGCCCGAGCCTTCGGGCAGGATCGGCACGGTGCGGAAATAAAGCGTCGCGTTGGTTGTCGACGGATGGAAATAGAAGATCATGGTGATCAGCGACACCGTCAGCATCAGGCAGCCGGTAATGCCCCAGCGCAGCTCGTACCAGACGGAGAAGAAGGTGATCTCCTTGCCAAAGCGCTTGCCCTGGACGTAGCGGCGGTAGAGATAGTCGGGCAGGATCGTCAGCAGCGAGCAGAACATCAGCTCAAACATGGCTGTGCTCCTTCTCCTTCGCGGGCCCCGGCTTTTCTGGAGGCGGCGTGTCGCCACCTGTAGGTCGCGGGCTGGCCTGCGTGGCCGCGTCGCTGTCTTCGGGCGTCGCATCCGCGATCTTCTCCACGGAATCGGCGATGCTGCGCAGCGGACCGCCGAAGTCGGGAATGTCGATCATGGCCAGCAGCAGGCCTGCGATCCAGAAGATGTGCATGTGCGTGAAGAGCGAGATCAGGCCGAGCACGGCTACGAATTCGAATTGCAGCTTCTGCGACTTATGCGCCATTCGCTCAGGCAGGCTGTGCAGTTTCCAATAGAGAGTACCGACCCAGAGCACGGTGCCGATCAGGAAAATTCCCATCACGACCATCAGCGGATCCGCCCCGCTTCCCGGTGCGAGATAGAACGGCAGATGATGCGGGGCCATCGGATGAAGCTGATCGCTCAACGTTCTCTCCTCGTCAGGCGCGTTCCACTTGAATGCGTCGAATGCAGTGTCGGTATCGGGTGGCGCAATTGCTTGATTTGGATCAACGGGCCTGGAACGGCCCCACCTAGCCTCGCCTGAAAGTTGACGTGCAACAACAGGAGCCGCCTGCCATGCCCGGCATCGATGATCTCATCCCCAGCGCCACGCAGATCCGCAAGGAAGCAGCCCTCAAGGAGGCAGCGAAGGCCGACGAATATGCGCGCCTTGCCGCCGCCGCCGAAGCCGAGAAACACGCCCTCATTGAACGCCTCAGCAAACCTTCTGGCAAGACCGAGGACGAGAAGATCAAGCTCGCCTCGACGATCATCCAGCGTGCGGTGCGGAACGGCTTGACCGAGGTTCAGGTCTATCGCTTCCCCAACACGCTGTGCACCGACAAGGGCCGCGCCATCAATCAGATGGAAGCGGGCTGGGAGAACACCCTGACCGGGATTCCGAAGGAAATCTTCCAGCTCTGGAGCGATTACCTGAAACCGCGCGGCTATCGCATCGCCTATCAGATCATCGATTTTCCAGGCGGTGTTCCCGGCGACATCGGCGTGACCATTTCCTGGGGTGATTGAGCATGGCCAAGGACGCGCCCGCGGAGCGGATGAAGCGGAAGGACTATGAGAAGGAGCTCGAAAAGCTCCAGCTCGAGCTGTGTCACCTTCAGGAATGGGTCAGATGGGGTATTCGGCCTGTTGCTGAGCCCCGCGTTAGCAGGGTGCTGCGCTTCAGGTTGATGATAAACGTGGTCTGTTTTCGAACAGCCACAAGCATCAGACGGAGAAGCGCAGCATGAAACATTACGCTGGACTGGACGTGTCGGTCAAAGAGACGTCCCTGTGCATTGTCGACGAAACGGGCCGCATTTGCCG
>NZ_JASAUS010000077.1:0-41349 GCF_029953005.1 Bradyrhizobium sp. Mp27
CATAAACGTCCTGCCTGACCGGCTACTGCTGTTCAGCGGCGCTGACGGCGATCATCAGGTGGGGGAGTTTCAAGTGACCATACCCGGGGGATTTTGACCGACCCACGGGGGCTTTCGCCTTCCCGGACAACGCGACCGGCCGCAATCCGTTGTTGGAAGCCCCCGACCATGGTTGCGGTCTGGCATTGCATCGCGGCCAGTAACTGGTGTTTACCGGAGATTGGCCGCCCCTCAATCGTCAAGATAGGCACGCGCGTTAGCCATTGCGCCTTTTGTTCGTCCGTCATGTTGGCGATCTGTTGCGCCAGCTGGCGCGCCTTTTCTTTGTTCGGATTCTCTTTCTTCCGCATGTTGTTTTGCTCCTTTCGAGTTGCGCACAATCGCGCGATGGAAACCGGCCGCGGCCGAGTGATTACTTCCAAGCCTTGGCTACGCGAAAGCCTCCGCCGTCGATAACATCGCGGGATTCAAGGCTGGCCAATCCCTCGGCCTCGAATTCGCGCGCCGCGGTTTCAAACCTATGGCCAGGGTAAAGCAGGACTCCACCCGGTGCGGCTTGCTTCAATGCGCCAAACAATGCGTTGCGTTCGTTAATCGAGGCCTTCCGCATGTCGTGTCCTTCCAAAATCAGCCGTAGCCGAGGGGGTAGGCCGAGGCGCCAAATCGAGGCGCAAGCGGGAGGCGCGCGACCGGCGCGCCGAGCGACGTTGACGCCAGGAAGCGCGCGGCCAGGCGCGGCGCCGCGGGACGCGCGGCCGGCGCGACGTCCGCCGCGGCCGGTTGCTCGGCCGGCGCCTCGGCCGCCGTTACAAGCCGGAGGCGCGGCGCCTCGGCCTCGGCTTTCGCGGCCTCGGCCGCCTTCTCCGCCGCAAGGGCGGCCGCGTCGGCTTGCCGGCGCGCCTCGGCCTGGATATCCATCCGACGAACGTCAATTTCCAGCCGCGACATTCCAGAAAGCCGCAACCGCCTATCTTCAATGCGCGCCGATAGCTCGGCCGCGCGGCTTTCATCGGCGCCGGCTTGCTCGGCCTCGGCCAAAGCGATTCCATACTGCAGCCGCATGAATTCGGTGCGCGTCAAGCCTTCGTCCGGCGCCTTCTCCGGCAAAGCCTCGGCCTCGGCCGTCAACGCGATTGCGTCGAATGTGCCGCGGCGCGCCTCGGCCGTCCGTTCGCTGCAATCGGTCGCGTCGAATTCGGCGCCGTTGTCGCACGCGATGGAAGCGATTGCGGGAATCGTGACGATATAGGAATCAGCGGAGAAGGCACCGGCCGCGGCGCGCGCAATCCGCGCGCGGTAGTAAGCGAAAGCAATCCGGAGGCCTCGGCCGATATTTAGCGGCTTGCCAGGCAATGAAACGGCCGGCGCGCGGACAACGGCGCCGCATGCAAACGTGACGGTAAGCACGGGCGATTTACCAAGCCGCCGGCCGTTCGCGGATTGCGGTATGGCATAATCCGCCCATGGTGCGAAACGGCTTTCCGGCGCCTCGGCCGAGGCTTTGGGCGCGGCTTTTGTGGCAGGGATAGCCAATCGCAGCAAATCCGCAACGGCGCGCCAGTTAGCCGCGCCAGGATCCTGACAGGCATTGTCATAGGCGAGAATGGCCAGCGTCTTACGTTCGGAGGCTTTCGCCGCGCGCGCCGCCGTCAAATCAATCTGATGCATGGGAAACGTTCCTTTCAAGTTTGCGCACAATCGCGCCGGTTGGATTGCTCGGCCGAGGCCGAGGCGGATTAGCTCTGCAGTTTGGCCAGGCGCCGCGCGTCGATTGCGGCGCGAATCTCTTTCTTGAACCGGCCGGCATATTGGCCATGAAACGCGCGGGACGTTGCTACGGCGCGATCTAGCGCAAGCTTTGCGGACCGGTAGCGCGGTGCGAATTTGATAGCATCGGGAGTCAATCCCATTGCACCGCGCGCGGGAATTCCGAGCTCGGCCGCCAATGTGTCCCGGATTGCGTCATGGCATGCCGTTGCGTCGCGCAAGGCTTGCTCTAGTGCGGCCGAGGCGGCTTGATACTCTGCAAACGTCATTGCCTAATTTCCCTCAATAGCCGGCCGCCTCGGCCGCATAGTCGCGTTGGCTGGATTCGCCTTCCTGCCAATCCGGGAAACTTTCTCCGGTTTCGGTATCGTGATAACCGGCCGTCAAGCGGTCCGCCGCGCAATGGCTGATTCCGCTACGGGTTAGCCGGCCGTCACAATCGGCGCCGTCGTTGCACCATTCAACGGTTACGGTGCGGCCGTCGAATTGAAAGGCATTGCTTTCGCGGTGCCATCCTTCGTCCGTCCGGCCGCCGTGCGAATGGTGCACCGTCTGGCCAGGCCGCAACTTGATCTTGACGGCGCCGGATTTGTGATAGTGCCAGAAACGCGCGGTTTTCATTGGTTCGGTTCCTTTCCCTCAATCGTTCAATCGATTTTGCGCGCGCAATTCCGAGCAATCGGCGCCGGCCGCCTCGGCTTTCTGCAGCGCGCGGATTGCATCTTTCCGCGCAAGTGACATATCAGCGCCGGCAGCATTGCCAGCGTCATAGCGCCGGCAAACCGAATGCCAATAGCCGATTGCCTCGGCCGCATGATCGCGATGCAATGCCGCGCGCGCCGCGGCCTCGGATTGGTGCAAGCCGGGCAATGCGCCTTTTTTATCGGCCGCGACATAACCGCCAGAAACCGAGAAAATGGAAAGCCTTTCGCGCGGTCCGGAAACAAGACGCGCGTTTGCGTCAAGATTCGAGGGATGCGCGTTTAGCGTAATTCGTTCAATCATGGTCTAAGCCTCCGCTTTCAAGCCGGATTTGCGGCGATACCAAGCCGTAACGAGGCGGCTAGGCTCTAAACCTTTTTCGCAAAGCCAACGCGCGCGCCGCATATGTGAATAGTCGACTCCGCTCCACGACCGGCCGCGATCAAAATCAATGATGGAATTGTGAATAATCGACATGCAAAGCCGGGAGTCGCGGTCGTATGCAGCGCCGAAAGCTTGGCAATAGGCTTGAACGGCGCGCGTATGGATCATGTTGCTAATTCGACCGGCCGCGGCCGACATAGCTTGCAGCTGCGAAACGTCACTAGGACTAAACATTATGCGGCCTCCATTTCGCAAACCGGAGTCCAGCCCGTGGCGCGATCATAGGAGGCCGCGCGCGCGATCATGGGCGGCCGGCGCAATTCATCGTCCGGACCGATAAAGCCGTAGCGTTCCGGTTGTGAGTCAAACGTGGCCATGGCCGAGGCATGTTGCGCGGCGCGCCAGGCATTGAACGCGCAAACGATATCGGCCGGCAACGGATTGGCACCGCGGACAAGCATTCCGATTCCGGTTTGCATCGCGCGGCGGACGTCGTCACCGTTTGCAATCGAGAGTTCATAATCGGAAACACTATGGCGGAATGAAACCTCAAAGGTTTCGGTTGCGGTTGTGACGGCATACGCAACCGTCCCCATATAGCTGCAGCGAAAGCGAAACTTCGGAGTCATAGTCTAGCCTTTCGAGTTGCGCACAATCGCGCGGGTTAGCGGATAACTTGGATTGAGGCGCCGTCGGGCAAATAGACTCCGCCTCCACCCGACGAATTGCGGCTTTCAATTTCGAGATGGATAGGAAGCCAACCCGTCGATTTGCCAACCCAAAAACGCGCGTTGTAATCTGGCGCCGTAACGTGCACGCGCTTTCCTTCCAGGCCGATCAATCGCGATTCCAGCAAAGCCGGGCAACGCGTTTTTGTCCGTTCCGCATGTCGCGCGCCGGCCGCCATGACGGCGCGGTAAACCTGATAATGCTGGAACGTGCCGGGTTTGAAGGCGCCGAATCCCGCGGGGACGTCACTAGCAGGAAGCCAGGCCGCGACTCCGCGCGCCCATTTCTCCGCGACGTCGAAACCTAAGCAGGAATAGCCGCCGGCCGCGCGTATGACATAAAGCCGGCTTTCGGTATTTATCGACGCAAGATCGCTCATTTAGTCCAAATCCCTTTTCGAGTTGCGCACAATTGCGCATGGTCCGCTTTGGCGTTCCCTTGTGCGGCGCGCCTCGGCGCCGCACCGTGGCAACGTCAATTGCCTTCGTCAAACCGCGCGGCCTCAAAGTCGCGGCTAGCTTGCTCGGCCTCGGCGCCGGTAAGCATGCGGCGGCTTTGGGGAAAGTAAAACGCGCGCGTTCCCACGGGGATAAAGCGGCCGGTACGATCGCTTGCCGGAAACTTCGTAACAATCCATCGTGGATCATTTCCGAAACGTGCCATTGGCGCCGCCTCCGCTTAGGTGCACGAATTCAGAAAGGCGCGTTTTCCGTGACGTGCAGCAAATCGGCGAGTCCGCTTATCGTTCGGCTTGCGATCAGTCTCATGACGGGCATAACGCATAGTCGTTTCCTTTCGTGGTTGCGCACAATCGCGCGGTTTCGGCAGGGTTGCCGGCTAAGCCGAGGCGCCGCGGCCTCGGCTTAAACTGCAAACCTCAGTTAATACGCTGGCAGCTGCTATCCTTCGGATTCCAGCTAATCAGCATATCGTTTGCGCGGATCGAATAGCCGCGCGACATACGGACGGCGCGCGGTGCGGTCCGGCCGGTTTGCTGCAGCCAGCGGCCGCAATCCCATGCAATGCCCGATGCACTCGAATGATAGAAAGGATTGCGCGCCTCGGCCGGCGCCTCGAAACCTTGCTTTGCCTCGGCCGTCAAATCGGTTGCCATGATCGCGCGTCCTTAGTGGCGCGAAAGGTAGGGGACGAGCACGGCGCGCGCTTCGCGAATCTTGGCGAGGCGATGCGGTGCGATGGTCTGATCTTTTTCCGCGATGCGGTGCGCGGCGCAAAGCACGCGGTGCGCTGCATGCCATTCGCGCGCGCGAATGAGGCTATCCGCATGGTTGAGCATCGCGACAAGGGCGGGCTTAAGCATGGTCTCGACTTCCTTCTGAGTTGCGCACAATCGCGCGGTTAGGTTGACTGGTAGGCTAGTGAGAACCTGTAAGGCTAATCCGCAGATTGCCCGCGTCCGCCCTAAAGCCAATGCCTTCGCGTACAAGGCCGGCAATTACTGCGAGGAACTGTTCCAAATCGCGGCAATCAACAGTCATGATCGAATCCCTTTGGTTTTGCGCACAATCGCGCGGATAAAAACTAGCGGCGGACGTAGCGGCGCCGGCGCGCGCGGCGCCGAGATCGCGGGGAAACATCGCTGCACTCGAAAGCCGCAAGAATGATCCAGGCGAGAACGGACACGGCGAAAAGGATAGCGGCCGGAAACATGGGGTTGGCGATGCAAAAGGCGATAAAGGCTTGCATGGCTTAAGCCTCCACCGCGGCCGGCTCGAAACCGTGACGGCGCTTGAAACATTCGCCGCGATAGCAGGCAAAAGCGCGCTTAGCGGTGCGGAATTCCCAAACGTCGGCCGAGTTGCGATAGCTGAATTCGACGCGATACGGCCGGCGCGCGTTGGAAGCGTCGCGGTTAGAGTAACGAGGCCGATAGCGTTGCCAGGAATGAAACCGTAGTTAATCCGGGAGATTTGCTTAGCCATGTCGGCCGGCCTTTTCGGTTGCGCACAATCGCGCGTTTCGTGTCCCGCACATGCCTATATCAGCGGCTGGCCGTCAAGAGGGAAAATGCAATTCAGTGAAAATAAGTTGCGAAAATGCAGAAACAGCGCCGTATCTGTCACTAACCAGTGACGGCCGAGGCCTCGAATAGCTCGGCCGGCGCGGTCGCGGCGGGATCATTCGCGCATCGCCTTGTGCACTCGGCCGAGGCGCCGGACGTCCGCCCATGCATCCGCGGCGCCGATACCGGCAAGCACGGCGCGACATTTAAGGCCTAGCTCGGCCGTCCCGCCGTTCTGCCGTGCAGCTGTAACGGTATTCGGCGAGATGAATAGAACGGCCGCGGCCTCCCCATTGGAAAGGTCTAACTCGGCTTGCCAGGCCTGGAATTCGGCCGCCGTGATTCGCTGTGCGGTGGCGGCCGAGGCATAGGCGCGGGACCGCGCCACGGTTTTGCTAATCGTCGATTTGCGAGGCTTGCCGGTCATTCTGTTTTCACTCCGCCGTGACTCTTCCCGGGTATCTAAGCCGGCAACTATCACAAATCAGGGAAAGGCCGAGGCCTCGGCTTGCAATCGTCAACGGGTTTTGCGCGGAACCGGATTTGACAGCCGACTCCGGAACTGATTCACAGCAGGCACGGTGATTAACCCGTCCTATTCGTGAGAGTGCGGCTTTTGGGCCCGATTGATGCGGCCGCACATCTTGTCTGACGAGGCGCACAGGTGCGCCCCCATGTCCTCGATACCGTCAACCCGCACCGTTACGACTTCGTCCGTCGTGGGTGATATCGTCGGCTTTAGGCCGGCAGCTGGCCGGCCACATGATCGGCCGGCCTTAGAGCGCGGCGCCGTCGGTAGCGTTGTGGCACTGCCCGTTATCAGGATTGAGCGGGACGCAACGGCCGACGCATGGGACGGCTTGCCAAGTGACAGCGCCCCGCACCATGCGGCGCTATGGCCAGAGCAGAGCTAGGCGCCGAGGCCTCGGCGCTTGCCTGCCACGTCAACCCGTCACTACCAGACAACGCTAGCCGTAGAGGCGAGGGATTGCCGCGCGGCGCGGCGCGCCGGCTTGCCAGGTACCACCATAGCCGCCTCGGCCAGGCCTTAGCATCGCATCAATCGGGCGAAACGAGGCAAAACAGCCCCAAACCCGGCCGTTTCGCCAGCAAAAGCCGCCCACCACCCCGGGGGGGGGTGAATTCCCGGGCAAACCGCGGGGGCCGACCGCCAGGGGTCTCATTTGGAGATTTTTTTGGGTCGGCCGAAATTTTGGGTTCTGGCGTCATTTTTGACGATTTCGAGAAAAACGGGAAATTCATGCGCGGCACCGGTCAGACGAAAGCGATGGTCGAAAAGCTGCCTGAGACCGGATCGGTCGTCGTGGTGCACACCGACCCGCTGCGCTCGTATGTCCGCGACATGATCCTGACCCTGCGCGGATCCGAGGTGCTTGGACGCACTCGGATCGAGGTGATCAAGAACCGCGCGGCTGCGGATCGGTTGGTCGGCCTGCGCGTGCCCGTGTTCGTTGACCACGCCTTCGCCGACCATGTCAGCCATGACACCGCATCTGCGGTTCGGGCTTTGGCCGACGGGACGAACTCGATGTTCCGGAAGGCCGGCTAAGGAATCCCAGGATGGTTGAGCGTAAGGCCCGCGGCAAAGCTGCGAAGGCGAAGTCGCGCGCCAAGGCGGCCAAAAAGGGAAAGCGCAAAAGCGCCGGCCGGCCCGAGATCAAGGTCACCGCGTCCGATCGGGAAAAGGTCGAGATCCTGATCGGCGGCGGAATGGCGGTCGAGGAAATTGCGGCCGCTGTGGATATGGCCGTGAACTCGCTGAAGAAGCACTTCGGCGCCGAGCTCAAGCGGGGGCGCTCAAGGAAGCAGGCCGCGATGCTCGAGGCGATGTTCAAGGCCGGCGTCGGCGGCAACGTTTCGGCGCAGAAGGCCTACATGCAGCACAGCCTGCTGGCGGCCGCTGACGACAAAGTCCAGGGAGCGGCTGAGCCGGCTCCGGCACCGCGCGCGCCGCGAGCCTACCAGGGCAAGAAGGACGCCGCCCAGGAAGAAGCCATGACGGCCGGCGCCGGAACGGAGTGGGGCAGCGATCTCGATCCTATGGCGCCGCAGCCCGGCGTGAAGCCGAACTAGGCCCATGGGGCTGGTCGTCCGCGATTGGCGGACCGCGCTTCCCGACTGGGAGAGCCGGATACTCGAGCGGAAGTCGCTCATCCCGCCGAACCTGAGGCTGTTCGACGCCGAGGCCGAGAAGGCGCTTCGGATCTTCAAGCGGCTGAAGGTCCCCGACATCGAGCCGCACGCGAACGGCCAATATTGGACGCACGGAGAGGCGTGCGACGAGTGGGTGTTCGACCTGGTTCGGGTCGTCTTCGGTTCATACGACGCCTCGATCAAGCGGCGGATGGTCCAGGAGTATTTCCTCCTGGTGCCGAAGAAGAACGGCAAGTCCTCCGTGGCGGCCGCGATCATGGTCACCGCGGCGATCATGAACCGGCGGCCGGAAGCCGAATTGCTGCTGATCGCGCCGACGAAGAAGATTGCCGACATCGCCTTCAAGCAGGCGCACGGCATCATCAAGCTGGACACCGAGCTCAAGAAGCTCTTCCACCCGCAGGTGCACCAGCGGACCCTGACACACCGCCGCACCGGTGCGGTGATCATGATCAAGGCGGCCGACAAGGACGTCATCACCGGGTCGAAGGCGACCTTCATTCTGGTCGACGAGACGCACGAATTTGCCGCAAAAGCGAAGGCGGCAGACATCTTCACGGAAATCCGCGGTTCGCTGGCGTCACGGCCCGACGGGTTCATGATCCAGATCACGACCCAGTCCAAGGATCCGCCCGTCGGCGTGTTCAAGGACGAGTTGCAGACCGCGCGCGATGTTCGCGACGGCAAGGTAGTGCTGCCGCTGCTGCCGATCCTGTACGAGCTCCCGTACAAGATCCAGGACAGCGAGGAATGGCAGGACGAGAAGTTCTGGCCGATGATCAACCCGAACTACGGGCGATCGGTCGACCCGGTGTTCCTGACCACACAATTGATCAAGGCGAAGCGTACCGGCGCTGCGGCGCTGGCTCTTCTCGCCTCGCAGCACTTCAACATCGAGGTCGGCCTGCGGCTTCGCTCCGATCGCTGGGCTGGCGCCGACTTCTGGGAGAAGACCCCGGAGAAGGTTTCCTCATTCGAGGAATTGCTCCGGCGGTCTGAAGTGGTTGTCGTCGGCATCGACGGCGGCGGGCTCGACGACTTGCTCGGTCTCGCCGTTCTCGGCCGTGAGCGAAAGACGGGCAGGTGGCTGCTGTGGTGTCGGGCCTGGGCGCACAAGATCGTCCTGGTCCGGCGCATGGAGATCGCGAACGCGCTCCTGGATTTCGTCAAGGAAGGCACGCTGACCATCGTCGAGAAGCCGGGCGAGGATGTGGTCGCCGTGGCCGACATCGTCATGACGATCGAGGAAGCCGGTAAGCTCGCGGAAGGCCCCGCGATCGCGGTCGACGCCGCCGGCATCGGCTCCATCGTCGATGAGCTCACCAGCGAGGAGCGAGGCTTCGAAAAGGACCGCATCGTCGGTATCGCCCAGGGTTGGAAGCTCAACGGTGCCATCAAGGACACTGAACGCAAGGTCGCCGGCGGTGAACTGATCCACGACGGCTCGAAGCTGATGGCCTGGTGCATCGGGAACGCGAAGGCAGAGCAGCGGGGCAACGCCGTGGTGATCAACAAGCAGGCGAGCGGGACCGGCAAGATCGATCCGCTGATGGCCCTGTTCGATGCGGTCTCGCTGATGTCGATGAATCCGGAAGCCGCCGGCTCTGCCTACGAAGAAGAAGACGTTCTGGTGTGATGCTGGCTGCCTCGGGCGCCGCGCGCCGGTAACCCGCAACTCATCAGGACAGATCGCCCATGGGTTGGAGAGACACGCTCGCGGGCGCATTCGCTCCGCGATCACAACTCGATCGCTGGGCGGCCGACGTCACGGACGCGATTGAGCGCGATGATGACGACTTTTGGTACTCCGAGCTCGGCCGGAAATCGAAGGCCGGCATCCGCGTCACCGCTGATATCGCCCTGCGCGCCTCCGCGGTTTATTCGTGCGTCAAGGTGCTCGCCGAAACGATGGCATCGCTCCCGATGTCAGTCTATCGGGTGCAGCCCAACGGAGACCGCGAGGAGTTCAACTCGCACCCGATAGGCGAACTGATCCGGTATCAACCGAACGGCATCCAGACCGCGGTCGAGTTCTGGGAAACGACCATTTTGCATGCCGCACTGCGCGGCGTCGGTTTCGCCGAGATCAAGCCTGGCGCGCGCGGTGCCGTCGACCAGTTGGTCTCACTGCACACCGACCGGGTGACGACCGAGGTCATCCGCGACGGCACGCTACGGTTCAAGATCACGGATCCGTTCACCGGCGCCACGCGGACGCTGTTGCAGGAGGAGATGTTCCGGATCCCGGGACTGTCCAGCGACGGCGTCAACGGTTTGCGTGCGGTCGATATCGCCGCCGACGCAATCGGTCTCGGCATCGCCGCCGACAATTATGCTTCGAGGATCTTCTCGAATAATCTCAACATGGGCGGCTTCCTGTCGTCCCAGAAGAAGATGTCGCCGGAGGCACAGCGCCGGCTGATCACGAAACTGGTCGAGATGTTTGCCGGCGGCAACAACGTCGGCCGACCGATGATCCTGCAGGACGGGATCAAATACGAAAAGGCTTCGATGCTGGCCTCCGAGGCCCAGCTGCTCGAAGCCCGGAAGTGGCAACTGCTTGAGGTCGCGCGGTTCTGGCGCATCCCGCCGCACATGCTCGGCATCGACGACACCACGAACCGGTCAACGGTCGAGGAGCAGTCGCTCAACTTTGTCCGCTACACCATCCGGCCCTGGGCCCGCCGCATCGTCCAGGCGATCCGGCGCGATCTCATCCTCGCCAAGGGCGTCTACGAAGTCGCGTACGATTTCGACGATCTCGAGAAGGGCAATCTGCAGGCTCGTGCCGATTACATCTCGAAGGCGCTCGGCGCCGGCGGCACACCGGCCTGGCTGACGCAGAACGAAGCCCGGCAGTGGGAAGGCTGGAATCGGCGATCGGAGCCATGGGCCGACGTTCTGCCCCAGGGCACGAACCCCGGCGGCGGCGCAGCAGGTGCTAAGCAGCCAGCCGCACTTGCCGCACCGGCCGAGACACCCGCGATCGAGGACAATTCGCCCGACGCCCGCGCGCGGCGTCTCGCCGACAAGGAAAATAAGGCCTTCGGCAAGGCGCTCGTCCGCCATGCCGGCGATGCGGACGGCATGCGGGATTGGATCAAGGCCTTCTACGGCGGGCACGTCAGCAGCGTCATGAAGATGCTCGACATCCGTCGGGATGGAGCCCGCGCCTACTGCGAATTCCAGAAGCGCGAAGCGCTCGGAGCAAACGATTGGCACGCTCTCCTCGAGACGCGTGAAGAGAAACTCGCGGCAACGATCGCCGCCGTTCTGAAACAGCACGAGGTCGAACATGGGAACGATGCGCCGATTCAAGCGTGAGATCCGCTCAGTCAACGGCCGGGTGCTTGCGTTTGACATGCGAAACGGTATTGGCGCCGCCATGACGCCGCTGCTGGAGCGGATTGTCCGCGGCAGCGTCGATGATGCCGAGCTGCGTGAGATGTTCCTGGACCGCACCGAGTCCGCGCGCAGCTTCTGTGTCGAGGACGAGGGGACCGACATCGAGGCGGCCCGGCAGCGCGCCGAGAAGATGGCTGCGCCGGTGATCGTGCCGGGCACCAAGACCGGTCGCTTTACCGCGCTGGTGTCGTGTCACGGCATCGCGATGTACGACGTCGAGTACCAGCCCTATGCCTTTTCGACCCTGCGCCTCTCGCAGGTCATCGGCCGCCTGGCGGCGGATCCAAGCATCGAGACGATCTTCATCGATTGCGACAGTCCGGGCGGCTACGTCACCGGCACGCAGGAGGCTGCCGATGCGGTCTTCGCGGCCCGCAAGAAAAAGCAGGTCGTTGCGCTGATCAATCCGCTGGCGGCATCCGCGATGTATTGGATTGCGAGCCAGGCCGAAACGATCATCGGCGTCCCGTCGGCTGACGTCGGCTCGATCGGCGTCTTCATGTGTCACTACGACTGTTCCGCGATGCTGGCCGACATGGGGATCAAGCCGACGTACATCTACGCCGGCGAGTACAAGACCGAGGGCAATTCGTCGGAGCCGCTGAGCGCCGAGGGCAAGGCTTTCTTCCAATCGCAGGTCGACGGCACGTATTCTGACTTCGTGAATGCCGTGGCGCGCGGCCGCGGCGTCACCGCACAGGTCGTCATGGACAAGTTCGGCAAGGGCCGCGTCTACGACGCCCAGATGGCGAAGAAACTGGGCATGATCGACGACATCTCCACCATCCAGGGCGCGCTGGCGAGCTGGGGGATCCCCGACATGTCACAGGAGGCCAATCGTCGGCGCGCCTCCGGCGACCAGACTGCGGAGCCGGAGCAGGCCGAGCCTGCGGCGGAAGAGGCCGCGTACGATCCCAAGGCGCCGCTCAAGGTCGACATGGACGTGCTGCTCACAGAAGGATGTGAAAGCCTGGTCTTCCGCCAGGTCAGTGCGCCCGGCGTCATCACTACCTATGCCGACGGCCCCTGGCCAGCGAAGGTGCGGATCGATCCCGAGGTCATCAAGGGCGGGGCCGACCGATGCCTCCTCGAGGCCAACGGCACTATCACGATCGCTGTCGCCAATGGTGCCGCGGTCTACACCAAGATCCACGAGACGGCGTCTGGTGTGTGGATCTGCAAGCTGGAGGAAAACAGTTCCTTCACGCCGCCGCCTGGCGCTGAGCCGGAAGCCACGACGGAGCCCGAGGCGCCGGCGGAAACGCCGGACAACAAGGCTGAAGCCGAGCGCGTTCGCGTCCGTCTCGCGATCCTCGCGGCCTGATCGCCAAGCCCCATCACTCGCAGAAAACGGCGGTCATCATGAACGCACCCATCCGGCATGCCGATCTCGAGGCGCTGGTTACCGCGCTGATCGCGTACGGCAACGGTCATCGCAACATCGAAGGGCTCGTACCGCAGGCGACCGCGACCGGCATCGGCGAGGGGCAAGCCTCGATCGGCGGCTTCCTCGTGCCGGAAACCGTAGCATCCGAGATCTGGATGCGGATCTATGCGACTGGCCGTATCATTAGGCACTGCGCGCCGCAGCCGATCACCCGCAGGGCCGGTGTGAAGGTTCCGGCAATCAGCGAGACCAGCCGAGTCGACGGATCGCGGTTTGGTGGCGTCCGGAGTTGGTGGGTCGATGAAGGCCAAGCCCCGACAGCTTCGAAGCCGAAGTTCGATCAGGTCGGGCTTCTGTTGAAGAAGCTTCTGACCATCATCTATGCGACGGATGAGCTCACCGAGGATGTACCGGCGCTGAGCGCGTTCCTGGAGCGCGTTATGTCGCTCGAGATGCAGTTCACGATCGAGGACAAGATCATCAACGGTACCGGCGCCGGTGTGCCGCTGGGCGTTCTCAATTCAAGGGCGCTGATCGTTGTCCCGGCAGAGGGTGCCCAAGCCTCGCAATCCGTGTTGTATGCGAACCTCGCCAAGATGGTCGGCCGTCTGTGGCCCGCATCCTTTGCGACCGCCGTGTGGGTGATGAACAGCGACGTGTTCAATCTTCTGCTCCAGATGACCAATGCGGCTGGCGCTCCCGTTGTGGTCGCGGACGCCGCCGGCGTCATGCGACTTCTGACGATCCCGGTTGAGGTTTGCGAATACAACCCGACCATCGGCAACATCGGCGACATCATGCTGTGCGATTTCGGCCAGTATCTGCTGTCGCAAGCCTCCGACCCGATCGAGCGCAGCATCCACGTCCAGTACGTGACCGACGAGACAGCATTCAAGCTGCGCTACCGCGTCGACGGCAGCCCGGCCTGGATGACCCCGGTCACCCCAAGAAACGCGACGCTGACGCAGTCGCCCTTCATCGCGCTCGGCGCGCGCCCCTGATCTGACATCCGAATTCGCGGAGTAGGGGCGCTGTAGCGACCCCGATCTTCGCGTGCAAACGCGGGCTCTGTCGAGACCGCAACTTCCGACGAGTCCATCCCAACCAAGGCGCCCCGAACACGGGCGCCTTTTTTATTGGAGACGCGAAATGCGTATCAAAGTTCTTCGCCAGAAGAAGGCAGACCTCCTCGTCGAGGCCGGCGCTCTGGCAGCGAAGCTCGATGCCAACACCATCACGCCGGATGAGATGTCGCGGCTGAACCGCATCACCTCGACGACCCCGGCCACCGCCACCTCCGCCGAGATCCCGAGCGAACTCGCGACGGTCAACGCCGAGATCGCCCGCGAGGAGTTGCTCATGGAAGAGCGTCGCGGCATGGAGTCGGCGAGCCATCTCAGCGCCGATACCCCGGCCGAGCGCGCCGCGCGCGTCCCGGCCGAGCCGAAGCAGCAGCCCGAGAAGTTCGGCTCCTTCGGCGAGCAGATGATGGCGATCGCGCGCGCCGGCATCCCCAACTCCACGCCCGATCGCCGCCTCGTCATGGTGCAGTCGGCAGGCCCGACCGGCGTCAACGAGAGCGTGGGCTCGGAGGGCGGTTTCCTGGTGCAGAGCGATTTCCAGGATCAGTTGCTGGATGACCTCTACGCCGGCGGCGACATCCTGTCGCTGATCAACCCGGGCAAGATCGGCCTCTCGGCCAACTCGAACGGCATCCGCCTCAACGGTGTCGACGAGACCAGCCGCGCCAACGGCTCCCGCGCCGGCGGCATCCAGGCGTTCTGGACCGGTGAGGCCCAGCAGAAGACCGCCACCCAGCCGAAGTTCCGTCAGATCTCGATGGAGCTCGATAAGCTGACCGGCCTCTGCTACGCGACCGACGAGTCCCTCCAGGATGCGGCGGTCCTCGAGCCTTGGCTCAAGGAGGCGTTCAACACCGAGTTCACGTTCAAACTCGAAGACGCCATCGTGAACGGCACCGGTGTCGGTATGCCGCTCGGCATCCTGAACAGCGGCGCGCTGGTCACGGTCTCGAAGGAGGCCAACCAGGCGGCCAACACGCTGCTGTCGATGAACATCCTCAAGATGTGGTCGCGCCTGCCGATGCGCAGCCGCAAGAACGCTGTGTGGTTGATCAACCCGGACGTCGAGCCGATGTTCGGCCAGCTCAGCATGCCGGTGTTCAACGTCGACAACTCGCAGATCGTCGGCGGTCTCCCGGCCTATGTGAGCTACACGCCGCCGACCGACAGCGCTTACGCCAAACTGCAGGGGCGTCCGGTCATCCCGACCGAGTACAACAACACCCTCAGCGGTCTCGGCGACATCATCCTGTTCGACCCGACCGCGTATCTCGCGATCGACAAGGGGCAGATGCAGCAGGCGTCCTCGATCCACGTCCGCTTCATCTACGACGAGACCTGCTTCCGCTTCGTCTACCGCTTCAACGGTCAGCCGAAGTGGCGCACGGCGCGTACCCCGTACAAGGGGTCGAACTCGCAGTCGCCGTTCGTCACCCTCCAGGCCCGCTGATCGCGGCGGAAGGTCACTGATAGTCGGGGTCGCCGCGATCGGCGGCGGCCCTTCACCCCATCCCGAAATCTGGAGCCAAAAACATGGCGAAATTCACCTTCCCGGAGCAGTTTCAGATCGTCGAGGCGCTTGCCCCGGCGGCGGACGCTGCCGGTCGCGCGCAGGCCAACGCTGTCAGCCTCAAGAACTATTCGAAGGCCTGGCTCGTGGTCCACATCACTCAGGGCAACGCTGCCACCATCTTGCTGTCGATCCTTCAGGCGCAGACCGTCGCGAAGGCGGGTGGCAAGGCGATCACCAACCCCGTCCGCATCTGGACGAACCTGGACACGTCGCTTGGCGACACCAAGACGCGCCAGGCCGATGCGGTCAACTTCACCACCGATGCGGCGGTCAAGAACAAGATGGTGATCTTCGAGGTCGATCCGGCCTACCTCGATATCAACGCGGCGATCCCGTTCGACTGCGTCTATATGTCGACGGGCGCCTCCAACGCGGCCAACATCACCCAGGCGTATTGGATCCTCAGCGGGCCGCGCTTCGCTTCCGCAACGCCGCCGTCGGCGCTCACCGACTAAGCGCGCAACGAACGAGTCGGGACCGCGTTATCGCGGTCTCGGCTGTTCGAGGGTGTAGCAGAACGGAGAAGTGAACCATGTACGTGCTTCAACTCGCCGGCCGTCAGGACGGCCAGATTGTGGAAATGGATGCGGTCACAGCCAAGGCTGCGATCGCGCAGGAGACGGCCAGGGTGCCGACGGACGAAGAGATCCAAGAGGCAGGTTTCTTGGCAAAGAACCGCGACGTTGAAGTGCCGCCGCGGCAGGTGCTGATTGGCTACCGCGTCGAGCCCAGCCTCGAAGGTCCCGGCTGGGATCTGTTCGATGCCGGCGGCGTCAAGCTGAACAAGGACGAGCCGTTCCACAACAAGCAGGAAGCGATGGACGCCGCCGAGAATTTTGGCCGGCGTGCCCGCGGACTGCCTGAAAAGGCGGACGTCTGGTCCAATCAGGGTGGCCAGGGCGACGGACAGGGGGGCGGCGAGCAGCAGCCCTACGACAAGATGAACGTCGAGCAGCTGCGCGCCGAATCCGACCGCCGCGGTCTCGACAGCAGCAAGGCCACCAAGAAGGCCGACTGGATCGCGCTTCTGAAGCATGACGACGAGGTCAAGGCGGCGATCGCGGCCGGCAATTACGATGCCCTGACGGTCGACGAGCTCAAGGCCTTGGCCGATGCGCGCAAGGTCGACATCTCCGGCAAGTCTGCGAAAGCCGATCTCGTCGCCGCTCTCAAGGCGGCCGATGGACCGGTTGTCTCCGGCTAAGCCGGCTCAGAACTCGCGAAGATCCCGGGGGCCGCGTGCCCCCGGACTGCTTTGAGAGGGCCGCATGTTCACCGTAATCACGCCGGCGGCCAACAAGGACATCACGACCCTCGCCAATCTGAAGGCGGATCTCGGCATCTCCGACGCCGACCATTCCGAGGACCCGTATCTCCAGCGGGCGATCAAGCAGATGACGTCGCGGATCTGCTCCTACATGAACGTGCCGTACGCCCAGGACGGGACGCGGACGATCGGCTTCGAGACGCTCGAGCAGAAGTTTGCCCGGAGCCCTTGGATGCGGTCGCAGGGATGCGAGCTTGTCCTGGCGCGGAAGCCGGTGGCTGAAATCGCCTCGGTGATGGTTGGAGATACCGCCATCGCCGATACCGGCTATGAACTCGATGGACCGGCCGGCATGCTCCGCCGCGTCTGGGACGGCAATTTGACCTCGCTATCATTCCAGCCGACGGATCGGACCGTCATCCGGTTCGATGCCGGCTGGAAGCTTCCTGGGGACGCCAACCCGACGCTGCCGGAAGACATCGAGGCTTGCGTGATCTCGCTGATCAAGGCCACGCGCGCGGCGCGCACCCGCGACCCATTGGTCAAATCGCAGTGGGTGACCGATATCGAGCGCCTCGACTTCTGGGTCGGCGCAGTTTCCGGCGGCGGTGGTGATACCAGTGGGTTGCCGCCGGAATTGACCGGGCTGCTCGATCCCTACTGTTACGAGCCGATGTGATGGACCAGGCCGCCGCAGATCGCGCCCGCGAGGCTATCAACCGGCGTGGCCAGGTGATCAGCATCCGTCGGATGACGAAGACCACGCCTCAGACTGTGGCGAGCCGCGCTGACCTTAAGGCGACGGTCAGGAACTACACGCCGGACGAGTTGGTCAAAGGCATCACGGCCGGGATGCGTCTGATCACGGTCTCGAAACTTGAGTTGGCGGCGAAGGGCTTCCCGATCCCGCCGGTCAAGGGTGATCGGATTTATCTCGGTGACGCGTTCGTCACTCCGACCACGATCGACACCGTGGATCCTGATCATCGCGAGTACCAGGGCTGCTACGAGCTCCGGACGACCGGCAGCTGAATGCCGCGGATATCGACCTTCGCCAAGGATCTGCAATTGGCCACGGCCGGCATCGCGCCGGAGAACATCGGCAAGGAGTTGGCCGCCTTCGCTCGATCCGAGCTCGCCAACGCGATCCAAGAAGGCGAGGGGTCGGAACGGTACGAGAGGTACGTCAACGGTCGCCTCGGCGCACAGGAAGAGACCGTCGTGCCGCCGGGCCCGATCCTGTACGTCTTCCATTGGTGGCGCGAGATCGTAGAATTCGCGCTCCAGACCGCGGTGGAGCGATCGCCCGAGAAGTCCGGCGATTACAAGAAATCGTGGTTCATCATGACGCCCGGCGGCGTCGTGAAAAGCTTCGACGATATCCCGATCAACTCGACGGTGGTCCTGACCAACAATCGCCCGTATGCCCGTAAGATCGACGTCGGCCACATGCGGATGACGGTGCCGCCGGGCATCGTCGAGGACGTCCGCAAGGCGGTGATGGCGCGCTTCGGCAACTTCGTCATCGCGAAACGCACCATGATCCCGTTGCCGGGCGGCTATGTCCTGAAGGGGCGCTTCCGCCGCGGCTACCGGCCATTCGCGCGGACAAAGCTGCGGTCCGACACCATGGCCGGAGCTCAGATGACATATCCGGCTCTGGTGTTGTCGATGAAGGTGCTCTGATGGCGTTCCCCGACGATCCGGTGTTCGCCGCCGTCCAGGCCTATCTCGGCTACACGGACCTGATCAGCGGGGCTTGGGTGCCGGGCGCATGGGATCCGGCCGACGGCACGCTGGTCTACGAGAACGAAAGTGATGGACCGCCGGCGGGTGATGTCTCGACCTGGGTTCTCGTCATGCTCAACAGCGAGCTTTACGGCCAAGAGTCGATCGGCGCCGGCGACCAAGGCTCGAACCGGTGGGATGAAGGCGGGACGCTCTGGCTTCATGTCTTCACGCCGCGCGGTACCGGCTCGAAAGAGGCACGCCGGCTCGCGAAGGGTCTTGCCAATCTCTTCCGCGGCAACAACACGCTGATGAGCGGACTCCTCGAGTTCATGGACGCCGATCTCGGCGCCGGCGACCCGGGGAAGGAAAATGCCAACTACTACCTGATGTCCGTCAGCATCGAATGGCGCGTCATCGACGCGCACTAGGAGCCCGCCAATGAAATACGACGTTCTGAAGCCTTTCAACTCGACCAACCGCCGCTTCAAGCCGGACGTCGAGGGAGCCAACACCGTCGAGGAGACCGACGACGTGTCGCCGCACACCATCGAGACGCTCGAGCGGGGCGAATTCATCAAGGCGCAAACTTCGAAGCCTCCGGTCGCGCCTCCCGAGAACAAGATGGTCGCGGCGCCGGCGGTTGCGGGCTCCGAGAAGTAGCCAGCCTCACAATTTCTGATCTCACGCAAGGCGCCTTCGGGCGCCGTTTTCTTTGGGAGAGCGATCGATGACGTCGGCCAATAGAACCCAGGTTGTCTGCGTGAGGGAGTCGACGCTGGGCGTGACGCCCAACACCCCGCGCATGCGCAAGATGCGCATTACCGGCGAGTCGTTGAGCTTCGCGCCGACGTACGTGGATTCGGAAGAGCTCCGCGATGACCGCATGCTCGGTGATCCGATCAAGACCAACCAGGTCTCGCAGGGCGGCATCAACTTCGAGCTCTCTTACCCCGATGATCTCTCGCCGATGTCCGAGATCATCATGTCGGCATTCGAGAATGCCTGGGTGAACACGCCGCAGTTTTTCAACGACGGCACCGCGGACAGCATCATCACCGATGCCGGCACCGTGGCGAGCACGTATGCGGTGAACGCCGGCGGTACCGCGGTGAAGGTCGGCCATCTCGTCCAGGCCAAGGGCTTTGGCCAGGCCGCCAACAACCAGATCTTCAGGGCGAGCGCATCGACGGCAACGACGGTTGTCGGTGCCACCGGCTTGGTCGCCGAGATGGCGCCTCCCGGCACGGCATCGCTTAAGGTCGTCGGTTTTGCTGGTGCGTCCGGTGACCTCACGGCGCTGGCCGACGGTCTGGGCTCGACCGCTCTCGACTTCACGACGCTTGGATTGGCAGTCGGGCAGGCAGTGAAGGTCGGCGGCAGTGCGGCTGGCACTCAGTTCGCTTTCCTGATCTCGGCCGGCACCAAGGCGCGCGCGGCCGCGTACGCCCGCGTCACCGGCATCGCGGCCAACAAGCTGACGCTGGATAACCTCCCGTCGGGTTGGACGACTGACGCCGGTACCGGCAAGACGATTTGGGTGTTCTTCGGCGACCAGATCAAGAACGGCGTAACGAAAAACTCCCTCTCGATCGAGAAGGGGTTCCTGGCGCAGCCGGTGCCCTCCTACATCACCAACCTCGGCATGTGCGCGAACACCTTCAGCGTCGATATGACGAGCGGCGACAAGATCAAGGGCTCGGTCGCCTTTACCGGCATGGGTGGCGGCATCAGCACCACGACGCTGGATGCCGCGCCTGACGCCGTTACGACCGGCGTCGTGATGGCGGCGAATGCGAACGTCGGTCGCCTCGGCGTGAACCAGGTCCAGCTTGGCGCGCCGAATTGGGCGAAGGGGTTCACGCTCCAGATCAACAACAACCTTCGGTCCCGCGACGCCGTCGACTCCGATGCGCCGGTTGATATCGCGGACGGCGAGTGCACCGTTACGGGTAAGCTGACGACGTACTTCGGCAGCAAGGACGAGGTCGAGGCCTTCTACAACGGCACGCCGCGGCAGATCAATTCTCGCGTCACGAAGAACGGCCAGACCCTGTTCTTCCAGATCCCGCGGGCGATCTACCGCGGCGGCGGCAACCCGCAAGCCACGGCGAAGAACACCGACGTGATGGCGGATTTCGACTGGCAGGCGGCCCAGGACGTGGCGACAAACGCCCACATCATCCTCGACCGTCTCCCCTACGTCGAGTGATGCGATCTCAACGAGACTTGCCTTTCGGAGGTAGATGATGGCGCTGAATATCCCGCAATATCTGCGAACGGCGCTTGGCTTTGCTCCGTCGAGCAAGACCGAGGGGGCAATTCCTGTCGAGGACATCGGCCTCTATGCTGGCGCAAAAATCGTCTCCATAGCCGGCACGGCGGTGACGCTCGACAATGATGCGCACCACGCGAGGATATTGGACTTTACGGCCGGATCTGCGGTTACGGTTTCAGTCCCTAACTCGCTACGACCCGACTTTTTCTGTGGCATCAGCCAAGGCGGAGCCGGGCAGGTGACTGTTGCGGTGGCCGCGGGGGCCGCAGGAGTCGGCGTCACACTCAACGAACCTAGCAACCAACTGAAGACGTCGGCCCAGTTCGTGATGCTTTCGCTCATCGCGTTCTCGCGCAACACATTCCGTCTCTTTGGTAGCACGGCCGCCTGAAATGCAGATCGGCGTTCCATCTCTTCTTCAGCCAGGCGCTTCCCTTGGGGGAGGGGTGCCAGCCAAGATCGCGCTGCTGCGGGCGAATGGGCTCGCGGCAAAGCCTCTTGTCGCGATGGTGTCGCCTCCGACCATCACGATGAACGCGACGGCGAACGCCAATAGCTCGGTTGTCCCCGGCAACTACGACTCGAAGTACACCGCGACCGATCCGCTGTTCACCTATGTCGGTGGCGTGGTCGCCACGCAGGCGTCCTCCGGCCCTCCGGGAGCGTTCTGGGCAAAGGGCGCGGGCTCTAACTACGGCACGGGCAACGGCTATCAAGGCACAAGCTCGGTCTATTTTCAGACATCGGATGCGGACGTTGATATCTCGTTCGTGGCGCAGCTCGGTACTCAATGCGCCTACCGCATCTCGATTGACGTTCTCGACGGCAACGGCTTCAAGGCAACTGCCTTGCAGCCGCGCACCGACATCCAGGCGCTGGCCGATTTCAGCGGCCATCGCGTCAAGATCGCCAACGGATCGGTGGCGCCGCGCCGGTACCGCATCGAGTTCGAGAACTTCCTGTTTTTTGCCGGCGTCGACGTCGCTGGCACCATCACGAAGTACGATCCGGGCGGGCCCAAGATCCTCGTGATTGGCGACAGTCATGTGGCAGGAACGGGCGCGACGTCGAACCTGCTCGGCATGGCGCACAGGCTCAAGGAAGCGCTGGGCGTGCACAACGTTCTGGCGCAGGGGCAGGGCGGCACGGGCTATCTGACGACGAACATCGCCGGGACCGAGACGATGCGGGCGCGCATCCCGAACGAGATCACGCCGCGCAATCCCGACCTGATCATCGGTCTACCAGGGTACAACGATCAATCCCCGACGCCAGCAGCGCTGCAAGCTGAGGTAACGGCGTTTCTCAACGCTTTAGCCACGGCGCTCCCGGGGGTGCCTTACATTCAAGTAGGGCCGCCCCGCCGCGGCGTCTCGGGGGCCTTCACTCCGACGCAAGCCCGAGCCGACGCGATCAAGGCCGCCGTTCAAGCCGATAGCCGGTACGGTCGCTTGGTTTTCTTCGTCGATAGTTGGGCCGCCGACTGGGAACATGGCACGGGCCGCGTCGGCGCCACGACTGGCGACGGCAATGCCGACACCTGGGTCGGTACCGACAACGTGCATCGAACCGACACCGGCCATAACGGCTGGCAAATGCAGATGGGGCCTGCAATCCGCTCGGCGCTGGGCATACCGGAGGCGCCCGCGATCTCGATCCCGGCGACCAACCTTAAGGCGGTCTACTCCACCACTCGCCTTTCGACGTGGACGGGAAGTTGCATCCGGGTGCAGCGCGCGTCCGATAGCGCACAGATGGATATCGGCTTCGCCGGGAATATCGTTGACAAGGCGACGGCGGATAGCTTTGCGGCTGGGTCCGCCTTGACCATCGCCAAGGTCTACGACCAGTCAGGCAATGGTCTGGATCTTGTCCAGGCGACCGACGCCAACCGTCCAATCTTCTCTCCGCTGAATGAGTGGGCGGGTATCCGGCCGATCACCTTCGACACGTGGCCGCAGAGCGCGGTCGCGAAGTGGCTCGATACGCCGGTGTTGGCCGGCCTCAACCGGCAGGCCATCAGCGTCTACATGATGATGGTTGACCACTGCCCCAACCAGCAGAACCTCATCTGGGAGGGTTTTTCCGACACGGGATTCGCCACCTCGAATTCGTTCCTGCTCGGCTCTGGTGGCGGTCTAGGTGCGAATTTCGGGAGTCTGATCTTCAACACGTATTTCCCGCGCAGCCATTTGCAGACGATCACGACCGTGTGCGGTGGATCCAACGTCCGTGCGCGGTTCGACGGTGTCGAGCGGACGTTCGCGACGGGCGCGATCTCGTCCTCTGCGATCCAAGGGATGCGCTTCGGCAAGAGCTCGCTCAACAACCAGTACAATTCGCAGAACGACGTGTTCTGCATTGCTATCTATGCGCAAGCTGACGCCGCGGCGGCGAACCTGGTCGTCGAGAACGCGCTCAATGCTTCGTTCAATCCGGATCGCGCCGGCAACACCACCTGGACTTACCGACTTGTCGAGGACGGCAATTCTCTGATGAGCGGCGTCGGCGCAGCTTCGCTGCAGAGTGCGGGCTGGCAGGGCGGCTTTGGCCGTGGCCCGCAAGGCGACGTCCGCGCATGGGAATACTACAACATGGGGCTGGCCGGCCAGACTCTCGCGACAGCCTATACCAACCGCGCGCGTGTGCTCGGCCTGTTCGACGCGACCAAGTCCAAGAACGTCATCCACATCATCGATCCGACCAACGATATCGGTGTCATCACCTACACCAGCACGGCCGATGCCCAGACTGGCAACGCGATCTCTGCGCAGAACCTCTACAACAACTATTTCCTGCCATACGTGCAGGCTGCGCAGGCGGCAGGATTCACCAAGATCGTCACCTCGACAGTTCTCTCGCGGACCAACTTTGGCGTTGGGACTGGAAATTTCAGGGGCGATTGCCGCAACTATTATAACTCTCTGCTGATCGCGGGTGCAGCGGCAAATGGCTACGTCGTTGCCGACGTCGGGGCCATCTCGCAGCTCCAGAACACCGCCGATCTGACCTATTTCCTCTCTGACGGCATTCATCTAACCACAGCGGGGTATGCGCTGGTCGAGGCGGTTCGCAAGCCGCTGGAAATCGCTTAGTACAATCGGTCCGCCTTTCTCGCGGAGCCTCATCTCGTCACTGCAACGTGCAACATCTACCCGCGATCTGGACCGGTTGGTGCCGGTAGAGGATTGGTGTCCTCAAGATCGCCGGCTTCATCGCCTGGCACCCTGGCCGGGCTTCCCTTGACCCTCAAGGTGACACCAAGCCCATGGAAACCTCCCCGGAAACTGCCTCTACCAAGAAAATCGTTCGTCTCGAGTCCCTCAAAGCCGACCTGCAAAAGGAGCGGGAAGGCGACTGGATCAAGGCGGTCGATCTCGATCCCAACATCCGCTGGTTCGTCCGGTCGACGAATTTCCCCGACTTCCGAACTTCCCGCGACGCGGCGATGAAGAAGCTTGGGGAGAAATACGGATCCGATCCCATCCCCGACGACGTCAACGCCGAGGTCATGGGCAAGCTCGCCGTCGAGCATCTGCTTCTCGGCTGGGAAGGCCTCGACGCCGAATACACCCCGGAAGCTGCGGCCGAGATCCTGACCGACGAGGCCTATCGGAAGGTCAGGTACTCGATCTACATCGCGGCCAGCCGTGTCGGCACCTCCGAGGTCCAGTACGTCGGCAACACCGCAAAAAACTGAGGGCCGCCCTTCGCTATGAGCTCGAGCAGAAGGGTAAGGACGAATGGCTCGCAGAGCTCGCTGAGGAAGATCCCGACGCCGCGGAGTTCTCCGGGGCGGCGGGTCGACCACAAGATGCCTTCGTGCCGCCAGGTGCGGAAATCTGCTGGCGGGCCTGGCACGCGCTGAGGTTCGATCGGCAGTACGGCGCCATGGGCGGCGAGTCGCCCATCATGTTCCTTTCGATCGATGCATATGCGCGACGGTACCGCATCCGCGGCGCCGCCTTCGAGACGTTCCACGCCTTGGTCGGTGCCTTGGACGAGGAATACCTCGAGCATGTCCAGCGTAAGTCGGACGACGCCCGACAGGCCGATGAAGAGCGCCGGCGGGTAGCCGCCCGCGGTCCCGCACCAAATCCCAATGAGGCCACATACTGATGCCTGGCGTCGCTCTCTCATCGCTGAGGGTTACCTCTGATTTTGACGCCACGGCTTACACCCGTGGCGCTCAACAGAAGGTCGACGCCGACGCTCGCATGATCGCCAGCGACAAGGCGCTCAATGCGGCACTGGCGCAGTCCGACGCCGCGCTGGCGAAGATCCCCGGCGGCATGGCGTCGGTCAGCAAGTCGCTGCTCGATGGCTACGGAGCCGGCCAGCAGTTCGAGGCCTTGATCCGCCGCATCAACAACGCGGCCGATCGCGGTATGGGGCTGGACCGGGTCAACCTGCTTCTGGATGCGGCCTACCGGAAGTTTGGGCTGACGGCGGATGCGGCAAATCTCGCCGCAACCGGCTACGTCTCGATCACGGCCGCGGTGAAGGAACTCAACGAACAGTACGAGATCCAGAACGAGGTGGCGGCGCGCGCTGCTGCTGCGATGGCGCAGGTCTCTACGGCGGCCGCGGCTCAGTCTTCGATCAACGCCAGGCTCGGTGTCGGCGGAGGCTCGGGCAAATCTGCCCAGGAGTCCGCTGACGCGTTCCTGGCACAATTCGGTGGGCTGGAGGGCATCGCTCGCGCGAAGGCGCAGGAAGCCGGCAACGCATTCGCCGCCGATCTTGATGCTCGCATGGTCGCCGGCGCCGGGAAGTCCGCGCGCGACTCGGCAAATGCGTTCGACGCCGAACTCTCACGGCTGGACGAGATCGCAGGGATGCGTGCTCAGCAGGCCGGCACCAATTTCCAGCGCAGCCTGACCGAGGCTCTTGGCGGTGGCGGCGGCTCCGCGACATCCCGCGGCGCGACTTTCTCCGCCCTCGAGGAGCAGTTCAACAGATTGGAGGCTATTGCAGCCGCGAAGTCGACGCAAATCGCTCAGGCCACGCAACAAGGACTCCGCGATGCGTTCCGGATGGACACGCGCGCGACCGACTATCAACTGCCCGATGCTTTCGGAAAGACAAACGTAGCGACGGTCAGCGCTCTCGAAGAGATGGCCAAGGCGGAAGAGAAAGCCGCCGCGCAAGCCGCCGCACTGCGCGCCGAGATCAACCCGCTCGAAGCCGAAATGGTCAAACTCGGCAAGCAGATGGCCGAGTACCGGAAGATGCTCGACCAGGGCTTAATCTCGAGCTCTGAGTTCGAGCAAGCGCAGGGTATGGCGGCGAAGCGTCTTTCCGACGTCGACATGAACATGCGGGATGCGGCCACCGGCGGCCGCGTCCTTTCCGGCGAAATGGCCAATCTCGGCTACCAGGTCAACGACGTGGTCACCGGCCTGATGCTGGGCCAGCCGCTGTTCATGATCGCGGCACAGCAGGGCGGTCAGGTCTACCAGATCTTCTCGAGGTCCAAGGCCAGCGTCGGTGAGTTCGCCGGTTCGTACCTGAGCTCGCTCACCAGCATGGTGACGCCGACCCGGGCGGTGTTCGGCGGCATCGCGGCCGTGGTCACCACCGCGGCGATCGCGCTGAACAGCTACCTCGACAAGCAGCACCAGGTCAGCATGAGCCTCTTGGGCTCAGGGCGCGGTTCCGGCGCCAACGCGGCCGGCATCAACGGGATCGCGAATGCGGCCGCCACTCCGAACGGGCTCTCAGTCAGCGAGGCCCGCGAGTTTGCCTCGACGCTGGTCCAGACCGGCAAGATCGCGAACGACAATCTGCTGCCAATCGTCCAGATCGGCAAGGACATCACGCGCATCTATGGCATCGACGCCACCGAGGCGGCCAAGATGCTGGCCGACGCCTTCGCGGATCCGGAGAAGGGCGCCACCGAGCTCAACAACTGGCTCGGCTTCCTCGACGCCGGAATGAAGCGCAACATCGATAATCTCGTTGCGCAGAACAAGCTATTCGATGCGCAGAAGGCACTTCTTGCGGGCGTCAAATCCGGCCTAACCGGCGTCAGCGAAGCCGTCTCGACGTCCTCTACAGTGTGGACAGTCCTCGGGAATGCGGTCTCGAATGCGTGGGACGCGACCGGCGCCTTCATCGCGAAGCAGATCGGGCTGACCGACTCGCTGGAAGAGAAAATCGCGCGGGCGCGCCAGAACCTCGACGAACTGCGCCGGGGAGGATCGAATACCCAGAACGCCATGAGCGCCGCGACGGGCTTTGGCGACATTCTCGGGATCGAGGACACCCCGGATCCGGGCAAGATTGCAGCCGCGGAAGAGGCACTCAATCGGCTCGTCGCGGTCCAGCAGAAGCTGGCTGCGGCTACGGATGTCGCCCGCGCGGCCCAGCAGTCCTTCCTCCAGGAGTCCTTGGTCCGCGGACTGTCGCCCGAGATCTCCGCGATCGAGAAGCTCAACAACGACTTCACGGTGCTCGACGGCCTGATGAAGAGCATCGGCGGCGACGAGGCCGCCGGCGCCCGCCTCGCCGCGCTCGGCCTCAGCATGAGACAGGTGTCGGATGCTACCGAGGTCGCTCGCGAGAAAATCCGGTCCTTCAAGACCGACTTCGAGCAGTCGATCAGTCAGTCCAACACCGCGCTGCAGGCCATCACGGCGTTCTCGCCATCGGCCAAGGGCGGCATCGCGTATCAGCAGTCGATCGACTCCAACCGCAACGCGAACCTCACCGCGTCGCAGAAACAGGTCGAGGCCGAGCTCGCCTACCAGATCGCGCTGAAGCAGGCCACGACCGCGATATCGGAGCAGGGGCGCGTCCGGCTGCTCACCGCAAACCAGAGCGTCCAGAGCACCCAACTCGAGATTGAGCTCGTCGGGAAGTCGGTCGGGCAGCAGGCCGAGCTACGCGCCAATCTTCAGGCTCGCCAGCAGCTGGAGCAGGAAGCCAGCGCGAACCGGACCGCGTTTGATCAAAAGCAGTACGAGGATCTGAAAAGGATCAATGCTGAGCTTGGTCGCCGGACTGATCTGGCCGCGAAAGCTCAGATCAACCAGGACATCAAGTTTGGCAGTCAGACCGCACTGCTTTCACCCGATGATGTCCAGATCGCGCAGCAACTCAAGGGCAGCTATCCGGATGTCGCCACGGCCCTCGGTAGCGTCGAAGCGCAGGGGCTCCGCACCAATCAGGCCCTGAGCGGGCTGTCGTCGACGATCTCCGGTCAATTGACGACCGGGCTCGCCGACATCGTCGACGGCACGAAGTCCATAGGCCAGGGCTTCCAGGATATGTCGAGGCTCGTTATTCGCGCGATCGAGGAGATGATCATCAAGATCGCGATCATCCAGCCGATGATGCAGGCGCTCCAGATGGGGGCCAACAACTTGGGCCTCGGATCGGGGATCACGAACCTCTTCGGAGGAGGCAGCGCTGGACTCGCCAATACCGGCATGGCCGGTAGCGCGTTTTATGGTCCGGTCGCGCCCAGTGCGCTCGGCAACGTCTTCGCAGGCGGCAATATCATCCCCTTCGCGCGCGGCGGCGTCGTGCACGGTCCAACCATCTTCCCGATGGCGAATGGCGGTACCGGTCTCGCCGGTGAAGCCGGGCCGGAGGCGATCATGCCGCTACGGCGTGGCCCCGACGGCCGTCTGGGTGTCGCCGCCGGCGGCGCGGCCAACGACAACCGCTCTTCCGGCGGGGTTGTCGTCAACGTCATCAACCAAACCGGCGTTCAAGCCGAGGCCTCCACGTCTCGTAACGCCAACGGTGATCTCACCGTCACGCTGAAGAAGATGATGGACGACGCGGTTGGACAGTCACTCTCGTCCGGGAACGGCTCGCGCGTGATGAAAAATCAGTATGGCGTCAGGCAGTTTATGGGGTCCTGAGGATGGCACTACCATCATGGCCAGCGGTACCGTATCGGCCCGCCCGAGACAGCTTCCAGCCGATCAAGCCGTTTCTCGATCCGATCGCGACCGAGATGGAAGGCGGCAACATCCGTCAGCGGCCGCGGCCAGGCGACAACGTCGCAACGCTGGGCCAGTCCATCATGATGACGCCGGCTGAAGCCGAAACGTTCAAGACGTGGGTCAAGACGACGTTGGCGAACGGCACCGCGCGGTTCACGGCTCAGGTCTGGACTGGGGCTGCGTACGTCTCGAAGACCTGCCAGTTCGCAAAGGATGGCAAGCCGACATACGGCGCGTTTTCGGCGACCCGCGTCGTGGTTGCCATGAAACTGTTGGTCTACGATTTCTGATGCCAACACATAACGAAGCCCTGCTCGAGGCATACGCCTCGTGCCCGCCCAGCGCGCGTGTTTACTCCACGCTCGAGATCTGGCAGTCATCGTTTGACGAGCCGGCGCGCGTTGTCGCGAACGTCGGCGACGACATGGATTTTGGCATCGAAATCGGCGCGCCTCGTAATGGTGGCGAGACCGTCACCTTCATCGCTTGTCCGTTCGAAGCAAAGTATCCGGAACAGCGTGAGGGGCAGCCACCCTCGACCACAATCACGATCGACAACGTCGGCCGCGAGTTGGTGCCGAAGATCCGCGCCGCGCAGGGCGTGCGCGAATACATCTCGGTGCTGTATCGCGAGTATCTCAACAGCGATCTAACTGAACCGGCATACGGTCCCGTCGAGTTTGAACTGCGCGAAGTCAAAATGGTGGGGACGTCGCTGAGCGGAACGGTGGTCGTGAAGAACCTGCAGAACAAGCGGTTCCCGCGTATCACCAAAAACTATGACTACGTCCAATTCCCGAGTCTTCTGCCTTAACGGCTGACGGGCTGCAGCGGCACGTAGGAGCGATTTGGGCATCCAAACATCGTGTTGTCTTTGACCATGTTCACGATGGCGCCCTTCGAGAGGAAGAACATCGAGAAGTCCGACGTCGCTGTCCATCCGTTGGCGCCGTTCGGGATATCGAGCCTGGCGCAAACCACGGTCTCGCCGCTTAGGGCTTGCCACTGATCAGAGATCGAGAAGTGCCGCTCCGCCGCGCTGAAATAGGACAGCCCGCGCGCGACCGTCTTGGCAACTTCGTCGGAAGGGGCTGCGGCGGCCTGGCCGCTGAGGCAGGACAGAATGGCCATCAAGCAAAGAACGAACGGGAAATGGTGGCGCATTGGGCTCCTCCAGCCGGATTGCCCCGAGACTAGGCGATGACTATGGGCCCTGTCGATACCCAGCGCCGCGCTGGCTTCTTGGCGCCCCTGATCGGCGAGCCCTGGGCTTGGCAGTCCCGCAACTGCTGGGACTTCGCCCGCCACGTCCAGCGCGAACTGTTCGGCCTCGAGTTGCCTGGCATCGTCGTCCCATCTGACTTTTCGCGGCGTTGGGTGCTGACAGAGTTCGGCCGCCATCCGGAACGGGCGAGGTGGCAGGCCGTTCCCGATGGCCCCGGCGGCTTGGTGACGGCCGCGGATGGCGCCCTGGTGCTGATGGCACATGCGCGCTTTCCCGCGCATATCGGCGTTTGGCTGAGGCCTGAGGCGCGCGTGATCCACTGCGACGACAAGACCGGCGTCGCCTGCGAGGCGCCGCTCGCGCTGCGCCAGATGGGCTGGAAGAATCTGACTTTCTTCGAACCGAGATCCTGATGCACGGTACCGTGAGAAAATCTCCGGCGCTCCCCGCGCCGGCGCGCTCCAACGCGCGTCGTGATCGCCGCGCCGACCGCGCGCGTCGTCCCGTGCTGCACCTCGTCATGCCCGGCCTCGAGGTCGCGCAGGCCGAGCCGCAGCCGCGCGAGACCGTGACGGCCTTCTTGCGGCGCACGGGTTGGGCGAAGCGGGATCGGGTCTACGGCTGGCAATTCCGGAAGGGATTGCCGACCGTCCTCGAGATCAACGGCGAGGCGGTGCTGCGCAAGAGTTGGTCGCGCCGGCGCATCGCGGCTAACGACAATGTTCGGTTCGTCTCCTATCCGCTCGGTGGGGGCGGTGGTGGTGCCAAGCAAGTCATTGGCATGGTCGCACTCATCGCGGTCGCTGCATTTGCAACCGTGGTGACTGGAGGTGCCGCGGCCGGGCTGCTGGGTTCAGCATTCGCGGCCGGCACATTCGGCGCGGCGGCCCTTGGAGCTGTCGTCGGCGTCGCTGGATCGCTCCTCATCAATGCTTTGGTAATGCCCAAGGCCGGCGCGACCAATACGCCGGACGCGACGCAGGATCAGATCTATTCGGTCCAGGCGCAGGGCAACGCCGCAAAACTCGGCCAGCCGCTGCCGGTCTGGTACGGGCGGCTCAAGGCCTATCCGGATTTCGCGGCGACCCCCTGGGGAGAGTTCGTCGGCAACGATCAATTCCTCAATGTGCTGCTGGCGCCGACCATGGGCAGCATGGCCTATGAGGCACTCTACCTCGACGACACCGTGTTCTGGACGCCGGGTGGCGGTATCTCGGCCTCGTTCCCCGGCGCGCAGGTTGCGTTCTACGAACCAGGCGCGACCGTCACGCTATTCCCGACCAACGTCGACCAGTCGATCGAAGTCTCCGGCCAGCAGTTGCCCGACGGCGGTGGCGATGAGGGCGGCCAGTACGATGCCGGTTTCGGCCCGCTGACCTATGGTTCGCCGCTCGGCCCGTTCGTTTCCAACCCCGCCGGCACGCAGACGCAGGCGATCGCGATCGACATCGTGTTTCCGGCGGGATGCTTCACGGTCAATCAGGACAACAGCAACTACGGCTACTCGAGATGCACACTCAAGGCCGAGTATGCGCCTTGCGACGATGCCGGCGTCCAGACCGGGCCGTTCTCGACTCTGTTCGAGACCACCAAGCAGTTCAACTCAAACTCTCCTGTCCGTGACACCACGAAGGTAGATGTTGCTCCTGGGCGATACCTGGTGCGGCTCAGCCGCATGGGCATTAACTCGCAGTCGAAGTACGGCGTCGATACCGTGATTTGGGCCGGGCTTCGGTCCTTCCTCAAGGGCAACAATTCCTTCCCCGACGTCTCGACCGTGGCGATCCGGCTCAAGGCGTCCCAGTCGACGCAGGGCTCCTACAAATTCGGCGTGCTCGGAACGCGCAAGCTGCTGGTCTGGACCGGCTCCACGTTCGAGTTGCAGGCCACCCGCAGCAATGCATGGGCGTTCCTGGATGCAGCGACCAATTCGCAATACGGTTCCGGTCTGTCGATCGCCAAGGTCGATTTCAACGCCGTGGTCAATCATGCTGCTGGCTGCGCGTCCCGCGGCGATACCTTCGATTATCGGTTCTCGGCCGCGATCGCGGTGCCGGAGGCGCTCGACAAGATCCTGACTGCCTCGCGCGCGCGGCATTTCTGGCTCGGGGACACGATCTCGATCGTGCGCGACGAATGGCGCGACGTGCCGACCATGCTGCTCACCGATCGCGAGATCGTGCGCGACTCGACGCAGGTCGGGTTCACGATGCTGGGGGATGAGGACCCTGACGCGGTCATCGTCGAATATGTTGACGAGCAGACCTGGCTACCGGGACAAGTGCAGTATCCGCCGAACGGCGACGGCTTTGTCGCGGCGAATGCCGAGACCAAGCGCATCGACGGCGTCGTCAATCGGGCACACGCGTTTCGCGAGTGCGCGTTCTATTACCTTCAGTCGATTTACCGGCGCGAGACCGTCCAGATCGGTGTCGAATATGAGGGGCGCGCGATCACCTACGGCCAGGTGCTCCGCGTCCAGTCCGAGTTGCCGCAGAATTACGGCTATGGCGGCGCGGTGGTCGATGTCAACGTCCGGACCCTGACCCTCGACCCTGCGCCGACATGGGATACGGGGCCCTTCTATATCCGCCTGCGCCAGCCGAACGGGCAGTCGTTCGGTCCGGTGCTGTGCACCCAGGGCGCCGATCCCTCGCTCGCCGTGCTGAATGCGACCAGCCTGTCGGCTGCAGAAACGGCGCAGGCCACCACATTGTCGGCCGTGCTCGCGCGCGAGGCTGGAGCCGATTATCCCTCGTTCGAGCTCGGCACCGGCGTCAGCGAATCCCGTCTCTGTGTCGTGCTCGGCGGCGTGCCAAACGGGGAATTGTGCACACTGTCGCTGGTCGTCGACGATGAACGTGTGCACGCGACCGACCTCGGCACGCCGCCGCTGCTGCCGTCGCCGCAGTTCCCGTCCGACTCCAAAGTGCCTCTCATTGTCGGGCTCAACGCCAATTATTCGCAGGGCATCGCGGAGCCGAAGCTTTCGGCGAGCTGGTTTCCGTCCGCCGGCGCCGAGTACTACGTCGCCGACATCTCCTATGACGCCGGTGAGACTTGGGCGCAAGTGTATGAGGGCGCGGATAACAGGTTCGACCAGGTGGTCACGCTGGCGGCGCTGCGGGTGCGCGTCCAGGCAATCACGCCCGGCAAGCTGCGCGGCCCTTACGCGACAGCCGACGTCTCCGCCCCGACGATCACGATCGCGAACAACACGGTCGCTTTGGAGTCGCTGATCGAAGGCATCAGGTACCAGGTTACGGCGCTTCAGGACGCGTTGCGCGATGAGGTCAATGAAGCCCTGAACCGTATCGCGTCTGTTGCGTCTGACGTCGCCGCGCGCGCGCCGCTGGATAAGCAGGATCTACGCTCGCAGCTCGCGGCGCGTTCGGCAGATGCGCTGGCGCAAATCGATGATGTGCGCGAGGTCGCGGTCACGACCGAGGCGGCCTATGCGTCGTTCTCGACGACCGCGAGCGCGACATGGGGGTCGACGACGGCGTTTGTAGAGAATAGCGCCGCCGCTATCGCCACGCTCGACGGCTATGCCGCGGCATCATATGCGGTGACGCTCAACGTCGACGGTTACGTCACGGGCTTGAGCCTGGTGAACGGCGGCAGCGGCGTCTCCACTTTCACTGTCGTCTCCGACAAATTCCAGATCCAGTTGCCTGCCTACAATGGCGGCGCGCCGGTGCCAGTGTTCACGGTCGGAACTCTCAACGGGGTTCCGGCAATCGGGATGAGTGGAAACCTGTACCTCGATGGCACCTTCAACGTGAAGGCCATCGGGGCAGGCCAGATCGACGTCATCTATCTGAAGGCAAACTCGATCGACTCCGCATCGGGCGTGATCAAGGCTCTCGGCGTCAAATCGCTCAGCATCGGCGACAATGCGGTGACGGTGCCGGTCGTGCAGAACCTGGTGGCCAATCTTTTCGGCGGCGGGCTCAAAAACTATTTCAGCTTCAATGTATCAATCGACACGACAGGCTTGTCGGGAAAGCCGATCCCGCTCTTGGTTGTGCTCAATGCCAAGTGGGCGAACGGTGGTCCTGCTACTGAAACAGGTCAATTCGATCTAGTGGTCAACGGCTCTATTGTTGACACCTATACGGTAACCGTCGGTTCGGGGGCGTTCGCGTTCATTCTGTCTAGCGTCCCAGTTAATTTCACCGGCACCGGGGGCACGCTAACGATACCTGTCGTTGCCCGGTTCACCGCTGGCGTGAACACGGCGATGACGGCCGGCAGCACGATCTCTGCAATGGCAGCGAAACGATGAACATTCATTACAACGGCACGACCGGCCAAATCATGTCCTACGGTTTCGGGGCAGACCACGGCGACGGGTTTGAAGACAGTCATTTTCCCGGCTGCAAAGTTGCGATCATTCCAGATCAGCCGATCGATGCCAGGACGCAGAGATTTGACGCTGGCACGTGGAAAGTCGTCGACAAGGACGTGCCGGATCCTCCTCCGGATCGGATGTGGCAGGTGCGGGGCGCCGTGATCTCCGAACTGACCGAAACTGACAGGTTTGTCTTGCCAGATTTTCCGATCTCCGAGACGGCGCGCGCTGCCTGGGTTGACTATCGCAAGGCGCTCAGGGACTCGTCGAAGGGCCGCGCCACGCCGGCGGATGTACTCTCGGTCATTCCTTCCCGTCCGGATGGCGTCGACGGTTTTCAATGGCTGCGATCGCAACTAGCCGCGCCGGGCGCCTGATTAATTTCCAGTTCTCGAAAATGGTGAAGCGATGACAGCGCTTGCGAGCTACTCGACCGGCACAGTTTCCGTAGCCTCTGGCGGAACGACCGTCACGGGCGTCGGCGCGATCTGGTCGGACGCGAACGCGCGGCCCGGCGATATCTTGCAAATCGGCAACTTCCAGTCGGTCATTACCGATAAAACGGATACGACGCACCTAGTCATTCCGCCGTGGGGCGGCGGAGCGCAGGTCGGCGTCGCATACAAGATTTGGCAAGTCTCGCCGCAGCGATTTGCCGGCGCAGAGGCGATGGCGACGGTCAACAAACTGGTCGCAGCACTCGATGCGCGCGAGATCCCGATCGTCGTCGGCGATGACGAGACAGAGCCGGATCCGTCGCTCGGAGAAGAGAGCCAGACCGCAATACAGCCGACGACCGGCAAAGTGTGGGTGATGACCGGCGGGGTCTGGGTTTTCCTCGGAATCTACAAGGCGTTCAGGCCGCGCGGCGCCTATGACAATGCCGCGACCTATTATTACGGCGATGTGCAGACGACTTCGGGATCGTCCTACATCTATATCAACGAAACGCCGAGCGCCGGCCATGGGGCGCCGAACGCGACCTATTGGGAATTGCTGGCCGCGAAGGGTGATCCCGGCAGCACGGGCGCAACCGGCGCCGGTTACGGCGGCACCTCCGCGACGTCGCGGACGATCGGGACCGGATCGCAGGCATTCGCGACGCAGGCCGGCCTTGCCTATCAGAACGGGGCGCGGGTTCGGGCGACGTCGAACAGCGACACGACGAAATGGATGGAAGGCGTCGCGACCTACAGCGGCACGGCGCTTACCATCGCCGTCGACAATATCAACGGCAGCGGAACGTTCGCCGATTGGAATTTCAATATTGCGGGTCAGGTGGGGACTGCTGTGGGCGCTCTGCTTGCGGCCAACAACCTCGCGGACGTCGCCGACATCGCCGCTGCGTTTCGGAACCTCGGCGGCTTTGACCTGTCGACTGTGGTGAACCTGACCGCCGCCTCGACTCTGACCGCGTCTGCCTTCGGTAAGCTGCATTTTATCACCGGGACGGCCGCCTTTGCCACGACACTGCCAACGCCGGTCGGAAATGCAGGCAAGTTGATCGGCTTCATCGTCGGTGCGGTGGCGAGCGCGAGCAAGCTGTTCACACTGACGACGCCGGCCGGAGCGATCGGCCGCTCGGGCTCAAGTATCGTCATGTGGGCCAATGAGAGTGTGCTGCTGCGCTCTAACGGTTCGGATTGGGAGGTGCTTCAATCAAAGCAAATTCCGTTCGTTGGTAGCCTGTCGACCACAACTGACGGGGCGATCTCGGCGACCTTCACGGCCTGCCAACTGACGACTCCCTCGGGCGACCGGACAGGTCTCAACCTGGCGTACGACGCCACGAATAAGACGTTCAAGGCTCCGCGCACGTCGTCGTATCAGTTCAACGGTTACGCCTACCAGACGCAGACCGGCGGCACCTCGACGAACCAGATGCAGCTGGTTGTGAGCGGAGGGGCGCTCGGCGGCGTCTACTCGTGGACGGGGAGCGTCAACGCAGGGACCATCTACGGATCTGCGCTGTTCTCCGTCAACGCCGGTCAGAACGTGTTGATGCTGGGCCGAGGCGACGGAAGCTCACCCAAGTTCGCGGCCTCTCTCGTTCCTGCGTACCTCGACTACGCGGAAATGTGCCCGTCATGGTGAATTCTATCAGTGGGGGGGCGCTGTGTTTTTCTTAGGGGCGCAACGCGCGATCGCGTCAGCCGGCGGCTCAGAATATCCGCCGCCGGGCTCGACACCTGGCAGCTACGCAGCGAACAATGCTGCGATCGCCTATACCGATTGCGTCGCGCCGACATTCGTGAACGGTTGGGCAAGATTCAGGCGGCCGATCGACGACGCGGGGTCCGATTATCAGTATGCCATGCCTGGCGCGCGGCAGCGCTTTCGCTCGACTGCGCCAAGCGTGACGGCGAAGCTGCGCTGGAACGGCCTGATCACTCGGACCGATGCGCGCAATCTGATCGGTCACGTCTTTGTCGACGGCGTATTCAATCGGGATTTCCAGACGCCGGCTGCCATCAACGCCGTGACCGAGGGCGCGCTTGTGCTCAACATGGGGACCAGCGCTGACCGTCTCTACGAAATAATCCTGCCTTACGCCGACGGCGTCGAATTTGGTGAGATCCAGATAGATCCTGCCTACGCTGTCACGGCCGCCGCGGCTCGCACCGGGCCGCTCATGGTCTGTTTGGGGGACAGTATCACGCAGCCATTTTTGGCAACTGACGTGAGACGGGGCTGGCCGTTCCTGCTCGCGCAAGCGTGGGGCTACCGTTGCATCAACATGGGTTATGGCGGCCGTGTGGCCGTCCCTGGCGATGGGACGATCGTTGCGAACCTGAATCCCGACCTGATCACGGTGATGCTGGGAACGAACGAGTTCCTCAGTCAAATCGATCCCGCGACCTACAAAGCAAACTTGAAGGCGCTTCTGATGAATATCCACGCGGTTAAACCAACCGTCCCGGTGTGCGTTTCAGCGCCCATCTCGACGACGGCGACGCGCACCATCCCTTACAGCAGCTACGAGGCTGTTGCGGGCCAGTGTATCACCGAGCTGGGTTACTCTCAGCTTATCGGCGTCGACAAAGCGACGCTGATCACCAACACGGCCACGCAGCTTGGTCCTGATGGGATCCATCCCAACGACGCCGGCAATGCTCAGATGAAGACCGGCTGGAACGCGGCAATCCCGGCGATCCCTTAGTTCAGGGATGATCGGCCTGCGTCGGTCATGGGCTCGCACCCCAAGGCTTTCCGCATCCCGCGTACAACACTTGCCACCCAGATGTCATATGCCTGGCTGGAAAGATGAACTCCGTCGATCGTTGCGGAGGGAAGGTCCGCTTGATCAATCGCGTCGCGAACGTGGATAAGGGTGGCGCCATATTTATTGGCGAGACGACCGACGTCAGCGTTCAATTCGGAGACGATACTTGGATCGAAGCCTGCCGCGTGCGTGAGCGGACCATCAGCTGCGATCGAAGGGACCGTCACAACAGCGAGGCGCGGCGAGAGGGCCGAGGCCTCCTTGAGCAATGCGTCGTAGCTGTTCGCGAAGCCGTCATCGCCCTCCGGGACCGGGTGAGCGTCGTTGGTTCCCAGGGCGAGCACGATCAGCGCTGGGGAGGTGCCATTGAGCAGGGCGCTAATGGTCTTGGCTGCGAAATTCGCATCTGCTCCGCCAATGCCGGCGTTAACCACGGTATGACCGCAGATGGCTTTCGGCAGCGGCGCGGCTTCCGTGATGCTGTCTCCGAGCACGACCACGGGGCCAACCCGCCGAAGTTCTTGACGGATCATAAACTGTCGCACATCGGAATGCTCATGTCCGCTTGCCGGTTTGAGCCGGTCCAAGCGGTTGGTTAGGGCGACGATATCGCTTTTGGCTTTCCGAAGCTGATCACGCGACATGACGAGCCCGGTCGCGCCCAGGGCGACCGCTATGGCGACACCGCTCAGTAGAATTGTTCGTCCCCAGCGCATTGCGGGGCGACACTATCCCACCACAACCCATCCGAGCAAGTGCGCCCGGGGCGCTCTCCACCATAAGTAGCAAGGCCGCCCGTTAACCAAGGTTAACGCGCTGCGCCGCTTCCGTTTTTCCCGACACCCGCTGGAGGCTTCCCACATGCTTGACTTGCATGGCATTTCGCGTGCCGCGTTCGATCTCGTCGTCGCCGAGGAGGTGACGAGCCGGGACTGGTACGAAAAGAAGTACCGCCACGTGCTGGAATATCCCGGCCAGCAGTCCGGGCCGACCGGCGGCATCGGCTACGATTTCGGCACGCAGACCAAGGCGCAGATCCGGGCCGACTGGGCCGACAAGGTCGACGCCGGCATGCTCCGGATCATGCTGGCGGCGTCCGGGGTGCGCGGCGAGGCGGCGAGGGCCTATTCGCGCCAGACGCAGGGGCAGGTCGATATCCCCTGGGACGTCGCGCTCGATGTCTTCAGCAATCACGACCTGCCGCGCTACCTCGGCATCCTGGACCATTACTGCCCCGGCGCGGACCGGCTCGGTCCGGACTGCCGGGGCGCGCTGTTCTCGATCGCGCAGAACCGTGACGCCGCGGGTTTCGTCAAGGCCGGGGCGCGCTATGCCGAGATGCGCGAGATCCGCGCCTGCGTGGCGAGCGGCGATCTCGCCCGCATTCCCGGCCTGATCCGCTCGATGAAACGGCTGTGGCCGCCGACCAATGGCGTCTACAAGCGGCGCGAGCATGAGGCCGTGCTGTTCGAGCGCGGGCTCGCCGAACATCATCCGGAGCAGCACGCAAGATTCGAGGTGACGCCGCCGGCGCCGGACCCGGACCTGGTCGTGCAGGTCCAGACGCGGCTGCGCGAGCTTGGCTATTACGACACCGGCGCCGTCGACGGCCAGCTGGTGCCGAAGGGACGGACCGAGGCGGCCATCCTCGCGTTTCGCCATGAGCATGATCTGCCGCTCGTCCCCGGCATTGATGACGATCTGCTCGCCGCGATGGCGCGGGCCGAGCCGCGGCAGGTCTCCGAGATCCGCAGCAACGCGACCGCGAGCGATCTGCGCGAGCAGGGCTCGGAGACGATCGCCATCACCGACCAGGTCAAGGGCTGGGCCGGCAAGCTGTTCGGCAGCTCCTCGACGCTCGGCGTCACCGGCCTGCTGGCGTGGATCACCGACAAGGCCACGGCGTTCTCCGGCGCCAAGGGTGCGGTTGGCGGCCTCGGCATCCCGCCGGCGGCGATCGCCTGGCTGCTCGCGGCCGTCGTGGTGCTCGCGCTCGTCGCCGGCCTCGGCGTGCTGATCTGGTTCGTCGCGCACAAGGTCGAGATCAAGCGCGTCGCCGACTACCGCGCGGGCAAGAACACATGAGCAGCGCCATCATCGCCACGATCGTGCGGCTCGCCGGACTTGCCGGCGTCAAGCTGTCGCCGTTTTGGGCCGGCGCGGCGCTCGCCGGCGCTCTCGCGCTGATCGTCGTCGCCGGCGCCACGGCCGCCGGCGTGCATCTCTTCAACGCGGGCTATGCGGTCGCGGACGGCGCCTGGCGCGAGAAGGCGCTCGACGCGCAGCTCGCGGCCGCGCGCAAGGATCTCCTCGAGGCCAACCGGGCGGCGGGCGACGCCGCACTGCGGGTGAAGGCCATCGAGCAACGGGCGGAGCAGGAAAAGGCGGGGACCGATGCCTATGTCGACGAGCTGGAAAAACGGAATGCGGCGCTGGTGGCGGCCGGCAAGCCGAATGTGTGCGGCCTCACTTGCGATGATCTGCGCGGGATGCGCATCAAATCCGCTGCCTGCACCGCTCCACCGGGATCTGCCGGCGGTATCGGCGCAGATCTTCGCGCCCGTGCGCGATCCCTCCGCAAGCCTCAATAGCGACGCGCGCGAGCGCCTGGCGCGCACGCGCGATGCGTTGAAAGAGGCGAATGACCGGCTCGAGCAGGCGCGCGCCTGGTACGACGGCGTGCGGCAGAGCTACAGCGAGGGGGCGAAGTGACCGAGGCTGAATCAACACAAGCGGCGCTTTTGAAGATGGCGCAGACGATCGGCGGTCTGGTGGCCTCGGTTGATACGTTGACGCGGCAATGGCGCGACCAGGACGAGAAAGCCTCGCTGGGTCGACGCGATCTGCATCAGAAGATCGATGCTTTCGTCGGCGATCTGCGCCGTCTCGAGGGGCTGATCGAGAAGGCGATTACCGACATCGCGATCATGAAGCCGATCGTCAACGGCGTCGCCGAGGCCCGGCAGCAGATGGCCGGTGCTGCCAAGGCGGGGCGCTGGATCTATTGGGTAGCGACCGGCGGTGGCGGCGCGGCCGTGCTGTGGGTCGCCTCGCATTTCGTCACGGTGGGGTGGAAATGAAAATCGAACCGCAGATCCTGCGTCACGGCCTCGACCAGGCCGCGTTCGGCGTGGCCTCCATCAAGCTCCTGGTCGCGTTCGCGATCGTCATCGCGCTGCTGTCGTTGTTCGCGGCGATCGGCGAGCTGCGCCGGCAGCGGTCGAGCTCGGCCGCAGGCTGGCTCGCCGGCGCTGCGCTCGTGGCGGCAATGGGCGCGGCCATTCTCGTCGGCAGCGTGACGGCGACTTACGCCTGACTTTGTACGCGTCCGGCCGGCTGCGGGTTCGTTCCGTGAAAGGAGGGCGTCGTCGTAAAGCCCGACGGCGGGGTTCCCCTCGCCGGGTCTTTTTTCTAGCGCGGTTGCCTCGCGTGTGTGCGTCGCTCCAAGTGAACCCGCGACGCGGGCTATCGGGATCCTAAGGGTCTAATGCAGAGACGACGCTATCCACCGCCTGCAATCCTGCGACTAGCTGGGATTTGTTCACTTTTACGTCGGGATCATTATGAACTGGATAGTAATCTTGGCGCATCTTCGACAGTGGCGTTCCATGATGCGCGGCGACAACTCCCGCGGTGTTGAAATCCCTCAACTCGCTCACATACTGCGAGATGAACTGCTTCTTTGTCGTAGGCAGTTTCTTTCGGCTTGAGAACCTGCTGAGATTGTTGCGGAACTCAGTGTACAACTGCTCTGCGGTCGCGTCAGCAAACGCCGCATAGGCGGCTGCTGCGCCTTTGAACTGCGTGAAGCGATTGCCGATTGCTAGATGAACCTCGGGCAAGGGCATTTTCCGCGTCGCGATTTTTGCCGCAAATGTGTATCCGCCCTGGGCGAGCCGTGCGGTTCTGGCGTGGCGGTTGTCGAATACGATGGACGTCTCGTTCTGCGTGGCGGCTCTGGAAGAGGCGCTGGCGACGTACGGCACGCCGGAGATTTTCAACACCGACCAGGGCAGCCAGTTCACCAGCGTGGCCTTCACCGGCGCGTTGGTGGGCGCAGGGATCAAGATCTCCATGGATGGCCGCGGT
>NZ_JASAUS010000078.1:0-41183 GCF_029953005.1 Bradyrhizobium sp. Mp27
GCGGTCGTCGCCGAACGAGGCTTTCGCCTCGGCCTTGGCAAGGTTGAAGCCTTCGGCAACCTCGCTCTTCGAATGCGCGATGCGCATGCCCTTGCCGCCACCGCCGGCGGACGCCTTGATCATCACGGGATAGCCGATCTCGTCGGCGATCCTGACCGCGTGCTTGTCGTCCTCGATGACGCCGAGATAGCCGGGCACGGTCGAGACCTTGGCCTTGGCGGCCGCCTTCTTCGACTCGATCTTGTCGCCCATCGCCGCGATCGCGCCCGGGTTCGGGCCGATGAAGACGATGCCTGCTGCCTCCAGCGCGCGCGGAAACGCCTCGCGCTCGGACAGGAAGCCGTAACCGGGATGCACGGCCTCGGCGCCCGTCTTGCGGCAGGCCTCGACGATCTTCTCGATCACCAGATAGCTCTCGGCTGCCGCCGGCGGGCCGATCAGCACGGCCTCGTCGGCCATCTCGACATGCAGGGCATCGCGGTCGGCCTCGGAATAGACGGCAACCGTCTCGATTCCCATCTTGCGGGCGGTCTTGATGACCCGGCAGACGATTTCGCCGCGATTGGCGATCAGAATCTTCTTGAACACAGCTCTTCCTACAACGGAATGTTGTCGTGCTTCTTGGCCGGCATCTCGACCTTCTTGTCCCTAAGCATCTCCAGCGCGCGGGCGATGCGCTTGCGGGTCGAGTGCGGCATGATGACGTCGTCGATGTAGCCGCGTTCCGCCGCGATGAACGGCGACAGGAAGCGGTCTTCGTATTCCTTGGTGCGCGCCGCGATCTTGTCGGGGTCGCCGATGTCGGAGCGGAAGATGATCTCGACCGCGCCCTTGGCGCCCATCACCGCGATCTGGGCGGTCGGCCAGGCGTAGTTGAGGTCGGCGCCGATCTCCTTGGAGGCCATGACGTCGAAGGCGCCGCCATAGGCCTTGCGGGTGATGATGGTGACGAGCGGCACGGTGCACTGCGAATAGGCGAACAGCAGTTTCGCGCCGTGCTTGATCAGGCCGCCATATTCCTGCGCGGTGCCCGGCAGGAAGCCCGGCACGTCGACGAAGGTGACGATCGGGATGTTGAAGGCGTCGCAGAAGCGGACGAAGCGCGCGGCCTTGCGCGAGGCGTCGCTGTCGAGCACGCCCGCCAGCACCATCGGCTGGTTGGCGACGAAACCGACAGTACGGCCCGCGATACGGCCGAAGCCGGTGACGATGTTCTTGGCAAAACCCTCGGCGATCTCGAAGAAGTCGCCCTCGTCCACGACTTTCAGGATCAGTTCCTTCATGTCGTAGGGCTTGTTCGGATTGTCGGGGATCAGCGTGTCCAGCGACATGTCGACCCGCTCGATGGAATCGAAGCTCGGCCAATCCGGCATGCCGTCGGTGTTGTTCGCCGGCAGGAAGTCGATGAGACGGCGCATCTGCAAAATCGTCTCGACATCGTTCTCGAAGGCGCCGTCCGCAATCGAGGAGCGCGTGGCGTGCACCGAGGCGCCGCCGAGCTCTTCGGCGGTGACGACCTCGTTGGTGACCGTCTTCACGACGTCGGGGCCGGTGACGAACATGTAGCTGGTGTTCTTCACCATGAAGATGAAGTCGGTCATGGCCGGCGAGTAGACGTCGCCACCGGCGCAGGGGCCCATGATGACCGAGATCTGCGGGATCACGCCGGAGGCAAGCACGTTGCGGCGGAACACGTAGGAATAGCCGGCGAGCGCGGCGACGCCCTCCTGGATGCGCGCGCCGCCGGCATCATAGAGGCCGATGATGGGCGCCCGCGCCTTCATCGCCAAGTCCTGGAGCTTTGTGATCTTCAGCGCGTGGGTCTCGGACAGCGAGCCGCCGAACACCGTAAAATCCTTGGCGAAGACAAACGTTTTGCGGCCGTTGACGGTACCCCAGCCGGTGACCACGCCGTCTCCTGGAATCTTGGTCTTCTCCATCCCGAATTCGGTCGAGCGGTGCTGGACGAACATGTCCATCTCCTCGAACGAATGCTTGTCGAGCAGCAGGTCGATCCGCTCCCGCGCGGTGAGGCGGCCGCGCGCATGCTGCGCGTCGATGCGCTTCTCGCCGCCGCCGAGTTTGGCACCGGCGCGACGTTGTTCAAGGGCTTCGATAACGGACATCGATTGGGCCAACTGATCTACCGCTTTCTGGCGATTGGAGGCAGGTCGGTGCAAATGCCCTCATGGACTTCGGCAGCCATGCCGATCGTCTCGCCGAGGGTCGGATGCGGGTGAATGGTCTTTCCGATATCGATCGCGTCAGCCCCCATTTCGATAGCGAGACAGATTTCCCCGATCATATCGCCGGCATGCGGTCCGACGATCACGCCCCCGACGATGCGACCGGTTTCGGCGTCGAACAGCAGCTTCGTCATGCCATAGGATGCGCCCGACGCGATGGCCCGGCCGGACGCGGCCCATGGGAATTTTGTCGAACGGATCTTCCGTCCGGATTCGGCGACATCACGCTCGGACTTGCCGACCCAGGCGATCTCAGGATCGGTGTAGGCGACATTGGGGACGATCTTCGCGGTAAAGGCCGCCGGCTTCCCGGCAGCTACTTCCGCGGCGACGTGCCCCTCGTGAACGGCCTTGTGCGCCAGCATCGGACCGCCGACGACGTCGCCGATGGCGAAGACGTTGCGCGCCGTCGTTCTCATCTGCTCGTCGACCTGAATGAAGCCGTTCGAATCGATGGCAACGTCGATCCGTTCGAGGCCGAGCTCGCTACTGTTGGGAACACGGCCGGCCGATTGCAACACCAAATCGTACGATCGTGTCCGTACCGATGCGCCTGTGGTACCGACCCTCACGCCGTCCGGCGTGATTTCGGCGGTTGATACGCTGCTTGCGACGTCGATATGCTCGAAGCGATGCGCGTTGCGCGAACGCCAGATCTTCACCGCGTCGGCATCCACGCCCGCCAGGATATCGGGAAGCCTTTCGACAAGATCGATCTTGGTGCCGAGCGAGTTGTAGACGGTCGCCATCTCCAGCCCGATGATCCCCGCTCCGATCACGAGCATGCGGCCCGGAATGCTTCGCAGCGCGAGCGCGCCGGTCGAGGTCACGACCCGCTCATCCTTGGGAAGCACCGCTAGCTGCACCGCGCGCGAGCCCGTGGCGATGATGCATTGACCAAATTCAATTTGCTGCGAGCCTGCCCCCTCACCGACAATCTCGAGCCGCGTGGCGGAGGCGAATTTCGCGATGCCGCGGATCACCGTGACGCGGCGCGCTGCTGCCATCTGGCTCAGCCCATCCGTCAGCTTCTTGACAGTGCCGTGCTTGAAGGCGCGCAGCTCCTGCAGATCGATCTGCGGCGCGGCGAAGCGAATGCCCTTGTCCGCGATCCGTTTGGCTTCCTCCTTGACGGCCGCAACATGAAGCAGCGCCTTCGACGGGATACATCCAACGTTCAGGCAAACTCCGCCCAAGGTGCCGTAGCGTTCGACGATCGCGGTGTTCAGTCCAAGGTCTGCGGCCCGAAACGCTGCTGAATAGCCGCCCGGCCCGCCTCCGATCACGACAAGATCGTAGCGCGTATAATCTGTTGCGCGCTGGCCAACATCCTGATCCGCTGAGATCGTCTCGCCTTGCGCGCCCGCTTCGTCCGACGCCGACGCCGTGCCAATCATGGAGCCTTGAGACACCTTGTCTCCAACACGCAGCGACATGCTCGTGATCACCCCTGCGATCGGCGACGGAATCTCCAGCGTGGCCTTGTCGGATTCCACTGTGATCAACGCCTGCTCTCGCACGACGACGTCGCCTGCCCTGACGTGGACCTCGACGACCTCGACGTCTCGAAAATCCCCGATGTCGGGGACCCGGATTTCCTCTGTCCGCATCTGCGTCCTCACAACGCGAAGCGCCGCAGATCGGAGAGCACCGACGCGACGAAGCCCAGGAACCGGGCCCCAGCCACGCCGTCGACGACCCGGTGATCCCACGACAGACTCATCGGAAGGATGAGGCGCGGTTCAAACTCGCGGCCGTTCCAGACCGCCTCGGTGGCGGCCCGCCCGGCGCCGAGGATCGCCACCTCGGGCGCGTTGATGATGGGCGTAAATCCCTGACCGCCGATGCCTCCGAGAGACGACACCGAGAAACAGCCGCCCTGCATGTCGCCCAACGCGAGCTGCCCCGCGCGCGCCTTGTCGGCGAGCGAGCGCATCTCCGCGGCAATTTGCCGAAAGCCCTTCTTATCGCAGTCCCGGATCACCGGCACGACCAGACCTCTCGGCGTGTCGACAGCGACGCCGATGTGGACATAGTGCTTGAGGATCAACTCATCGCCATCGAGCGACGAATTGAAGCGCGGGTATTTCTGCAGCGCCAAGGCCGCGGCCTTGATCAGCAGCGACACCATGGTGAGCTTCGCCGTGTCCTTCGCGGCCTCGGCATTGGCGAGTTGACGAAAGGCTTCGGCGTCGGTCACATCCGCTCTGTCGAAATTCGTTACATGGGGAATGACGCTCCAGTTGCGCGAGAGGTTCGTACCGGTCAGCTTCTGGATCCGTGTCAGCGGCAGGCGCTCGACCGCGCCGTACCTCTCGAAATCCACCTTGGGCCAATCGACCGGGGCGCCGGGCTCAGGCGCCGTCGCCGGTCTCGATCGCACCAGTCCGTTGACGAAGGCCGCCACATCCTCGCGCAAAGTCCGGCCCTTGGGGCCTGTGGGCACGACAGAGTCCAGCGTCACGCCGAGCTCACGCGCCAAAGCGCGGACCGACGGCGATGCATGCGCCGCCCCGCTAAGCTGCGGCTGCTGTGCACGTGCTCGCGAGTCATCGACTGGAGCCACGGGCGCCGGCCGTGACAGCGCCTCCTGCTGCGAGATCCGTTGCTCCACCTGCGGTGCCGACGCAGTCGCCGGCGGAGGCGCGGTGGATTCGCCGCGCCCTTCGAGGACCATCAGAACCGAACCTTGAGAAACCCGCACCCCGACGTCGATCATCAGTTTGGCCACCGTGCCTGCGGCCGGGGATGGCACCTCCATCGTCGCCTTGTCGGACTCGATCGACAGCAACGGCATGTCGATCGTGACCTCGTCGCCGACCGACACATTGATTTCGACTACCGGAACATCCTTGTAGTCCCCAATATCTGGCAGAACGACTTCAATTGAACGAGACATGCGCGCTCCGCCCTCTCTCAGCGCGACCAAGGCGATGCAACGCCGGTCGGCAATTCGTAGCTGGCGATGGCTTCGGCGACCTGCTCACGCGCCACTTGACCCAATTTTGCCAGCGCCGAGAGCGCCGCAACGACGATCTGCTTGCGATCGACCTCGAAGAACGATCTCAGCGCGGCGCGTGTATCGCTGCGCCCGAAGCCGTCGGTGCCCAGCACCGTATAGGGCGCCTCGATGTAAGAACCGATCAGTTGCGGATACGCCCGGACATAATCCGATGCCGCGACGATCGGCACCTTGCCGCCGAGGCATTGTACGACGTGGCTCTCGACCGGGGTCGACAGTGGCGAGAGCCGATTAGTTCGCTCCACATCGCGCGCCTCCCGCGCCAGCTCGGAAAAGCTCGTTGCCGACCAGACTTCACAGGCCACTTTCCATTCGCTTTGCAGCATCGCTGCGGCGGCGAGCGCCTCCGGGAGAATGGCGCCCGAGCCGACCAGCCTGATCTTCGCCGGCCCGTCAGCGCTCGGCAGAACCCGATAGAGACCCTTGATGATGCCGTCGCGTGCATCGTCGGGCATCGAGGGCTGCGCATAGTTCTCGTTCATCGCCGTGAGGTAATAGAACTCGTCGTTGCCCTGCTCGAGCATCGACCGCATGCCGTGATCGACGATGACGGCCACCTCGTAGGAGAATGCCGGATCGTAGGCCCGGCAGTTCGGAACGGTCGCCGCCATCAGATGGCTGGACCCGTCCTGATGCTGCAAGCCTTCGCCGCCGAGCGTCGTCCGGCCGGCCGTCGCCCCGATCAAAAAGCCACGCGCGCGCTGGTCCGCCGCCGCCCAGATCAGATCGCCGACCCGCTGAAAGCCGAACATCGAATAGTAGATATAGAACGGCAGCAACGGGAAGTTATGGATGCTATAGGAGGTCGCCGCCGCGGTCCATGACGAAATCGCCCCCGCCTCGGTGATCCCCTCCTCCAGCAATTGACCGTCGATCGCTTCCTTGTAGTACAGCATCGAACCGGCATCTTCCGGCTCGTAGAGCTGTCCCGCCGGCGAGTAGATGCCGACCTGTCTGAACAGGTTCGCCATTCCGAAGGTGCGGGCTTCGTCGGCGACGATCGGGACGATGCGCGGGCCGAGCGTTTTGTCCTTGAGCAAATTGGTGAACAGCCGCACGATCGCCATCGTGGTCGACGTCTCCTTGCCGTCGCCGCGCAGCGCGAACTCCGCGTAGGATTGCAGCGGCGGCACCGGCAGCGCCGCCGAAGCGCGTCGCCGCGCCGGCATGTAGCCACCGAGTGCCGCGCGACGGGCGCGCAGGTACTGAATTTCCGCGCTGTCTTCCGCAGGCCTGAAGAATTCCAGATCCTCGACTTGCTCGTTGCTGAGCGGCAGGGCGAACCGGTCGCGGAACGCATACAGCGCGTCGACATCGAGCTTCTTGGCCTGGTGCGACGTCATGCGCGACTCGCCGGCGCCGCCCATGCCGTAGCCCTTCTTGGTCTTCGCCAGAATGACGGTCGGCCGACCCTTAATGTCTTTCGCGGCGGCAAAGGCCGCGAACAACTTCTTGAAGTCGTGGCCACCGCGCTTAAGGCCGTCGATATCCGCGTCCGACATGTGCGCAACTAGCGCCCGGACCTCGGGATCCTCGCTGAAGAAGTGGGCGAGGTTGTAGGCCCCATCCTTGGCGCCGAGCGTCTGATATTTGCCATCGACGGTGTCGGCGAATTTGCGCAGCAGCGCATGCTTGCTATCGCGCGCGAAGATATCGTCCCAGTCCGATCCCCACAGCACCTTGATTACGTTCCAGCCGGCGCCCTGGAAAAGTGATTCGAGTTCCTGAATCACCTGCCCGTTGCCGCGGACCGGCCCATCCAGGCGCTGCAGGTTGCAATTGACGACGAAGGTGAGGTTGTCGAGATTTTCCCGCGCCGCCAGGGCGAGCCCGGCGATCGATTCCGGCTCGTCCATCTCGCCGTCGCCGAACACACCCCAGACGTGACGACCAGCCGTCTGCACCAGGCCGCGATGCTGCAGATACTTCATGAACCGCGCCTGGTAGATCGCGCTGATTGGCCCAAGGCCCATCGACGCCGACGGCACCTGCCAGAACTCCGGCATCAGCCAGGGATGCGGATAGGACGACAGACCGGGGCCGCTCAGTTCCTGGCGATACAGCTTCAGATTTTCGTCCGACAGTCGGCCTTCGAGATACGCTCGTGCATAGACTCCGGGGGACGAATGCGGCTGGAAATACACCAAGTCGCCCTCCGACTCGGAGCTTGACGCGCGAAAGAAATGATTGAAACCGACTTCGAAAATCTCCGCGGCCGAGGCGTAGCTGGCGACGTGCCCGCCGAGCTCCCCATAGGCCTTGTTGGCACGGACCACCATCGCGAGCGCGTTCCAGCGAATGATCGCCGTCAGGCGGGTCTCGATCGCGATGTCGCCGGGGTAGGGCTTCTGCTGCTCGAGCGGAATAGAATTGCGATAGGGCGAAAACGGCGGAGAGTCCGGCAGAACGCCGAGCTCCTTCGCGCGCCGATCGAGCGCAGCCAGGATGTAACGCACGCGCTCGGCACCGGCGCTGTGGTGGAGCGATCCAAGCGAGGCGAGCCAATCGGCGGTTTCGACCGCATCCTGATCGGCGTTGACGACCTTGCGTGGCGGATCGATGTGTGCAGTCATGCGTCGGGCTCCGAGAAAGCCCGCACTTGGTAGCATCGGGTGCTATGGCACGTGCTGCTGAATTCGGCCGCGTTCCGACGGATTGCCCGGCTCCGGCGGGACGCGGAGGCTCGCATCGCAGCATTCTCTGCTGTTGGTTTAATCGGGCGAGTGATCGAGCCGTCGGCCGCCTGACAGGTGCTCCCGCTTGGTCACGGCGCAGCATGCCGCATCGCTCAGCGCTCACGCCGCAGTAGCGGGCATCTTGTCGCAGATCAGCGAACTCGACGGCTCGCCGCGACTAGTGACCTGACCTTTCAAAACAGCTAACCTCGGCTAGCAGCAGGATCTGCATCAAGGCTTGACTGACTTGACGAATTGGCAGGATTGAAATGCCGCCCGAGACCGAGTTCGATCGCGATTTTGCGCGAATGGATCTGCCCGATCTTCGGATCAACTATGATCCTGTCGATCCGGATCAGTTCGATCGTCCCGTCACTTCATTCTGTCTCGAAACCAGCAAAGACAACGACGACCTGCCGCTGCACTCACACCGCAAAGGCCAATTGGTCGTCGCATCTCACGGCTCGGTGATGTGCCGGGCGCCCGGCGGCTTGTGGATCGTGCCTCCGCAAGGCGCGGTATGGATCCCGGCCGGCGTGCAGCACAGCAATTGCGTGGCCGATTTCGGCAAACTCTACACAGTGTTCATCGATCCGCAGGTCAGCATGCTGCCGCGGACCTGCTGCACGCTGATGATCACGTCGCTGGTGCGGGAATTGATCCACCGCCTCTCGGTGTTCCCACCGCTCTATCCGCTGGAAGGACCGACCAGCCGTCTCGGCCGGGTTTTGCTCGACGAACTCGTGCAGATGTCGACGACGGATGAAATGTATTTGCCGATCTCCCCCGACGCCCGTCTTCAACACCTCGCGACCTCCTTGTTGAATAATCCGGGCGACCGCAGCACGATGGACGAAGTCGCCTCGCGCTACGCGATGAGCGAGAGTACCTTCGCACGCTTCATAGCCAAGGAAACGGGGATGACCTTCGGGCGCTGGCGCCAGCGTCTCCACATTCTGATCGCCATGCAACGCCTCACGGCGGGCACTTCGGTCCAGGCCGTGTCGCTGGAACTGGGGTACGAAACCCCCAGCGCGTTCATCACGATGTTCAAGAAGACGATGGGAAAGAGCCCCCGCCGCTTCCTTGCCGAGCGGTCGCGCCTGATTAATTCGGACAGTTTGCCCTAGCTCGCACGTCCCTGCCTTGGGCACTTGACGACCGCGACCCCGCGACGCTTTCGCGGGGCCGCCCGTAACGACGTCAGCGTTTGCTGTAAGGCGCAAGCGGATACTCGAGCGACGCTTCCGCAATGGCCTTTGGAGCCACCACCCGAGGCCTGCCTTTCAAACCCTGCAGCATCACCATCGAACAGTGGATGTTCTGGCCGGTCTCGTCGAACTTGGTGTTGTCGCCGTACATCAGGATCGGCTTCATGTCGGTCTTCTTGAGCGCGCCGTGAATCGCCGCGGACTCCGGCGAAGCCGCCCGCGTCACGGCGTCTGCGACGATCTGCACCGCCTCGAACGCGCAGCCCGCATTGGCATCGAACCAGTCGTTCGGGTAGTCGGCCGCGAACATCTTCATGATCTTGTCGGTCTCGGCGCCCTTGGGATTGAGCCACAACGCCGACAGAACCGGACCGTCACCATACTTTCCGAGCGCGTCGTGATACGCCTTGTCGGACACGCCGTTGGAGTTGGGCGAAAACACCATCTTCGGGTCCCAGCCCTGCTTGATGCATTCGCGCGCGATCATGATCGCGTCGTTGACGCGCGTGACCGAGATCAAAGCATCGGCACCCGACGCTTTCGCCTTGGCAACTTCCACCGACAGATCCTTGGCCTTCTCGTCATAGGCAACGTGCTGCGCGATCTTGAGCGGAACATCCACTTCCTTCCACGCCTGATCGATGCTGGCCGCCGTCGACTGCCCCATCGTGTTGTTGAGATGGAGAACGACGGCGCTGCTCGGCGGATCCTTCAGCGTGCCGAGCACGGACTTCAGCTCGGCCAACGATTGCCGCACGATGGTCAGCGACGTGGGGTAATAGCGGAACACCTGGGTGAAGCCCTGTGAAGTTACCTGGGTGGCGCTCGCGATGTGGACCACCATCGGCACCTTGGCGGCCTCGCAGGCCTGCAGCGCCGAAATGGTGGCACCGGAATCCCACGCGCCGATCAGCACGGTGCAGCCCTGCCGGATCAGGCTCTCGGCGGCAATCCGGCCGTTCTCCGGACGGCTTTGCCGTATCGGCGTGAACGATCTCGATGTCGAGGCCGAACTTCTCACGCGCGAATTTGGCGCCGAGATCGATGCCGCGCACGCAGGCCTGACCGGGAAACGCCAGCACGCCGCTGCTGGGCATGATCGCTCCGACTTTCACTTTCGTGTTCGCCGCAAACGATGGCCTTGATACCAGGCCTACCGCAATTCCCAATCCGCTTCCGACAATCGTCCGCCGCGTGATTCCGCTTCGCTTGGTCATCTCGATGTCCTGTTGCTGAAGGAGTGAAATCTTATCTCGACTGTTAGCTTCGTACGTTTTGGGACCGACCGCCGACCTCAAAGGCCCATCTCGGCCTTGATCAATTCTTCCTCGGTTTCGTCGTAGAGCGACGCGATCAGCGACTGATAGCGCTCGTTGATCTGCTTGCGACGCTTCTTCCGCGTCGGCGTCATCACGCCGTTCTCGAGCGACAGCTCCTCTGGCAGAATGCGGAACGCCTTGATCTGCTCGGCTCGCGCCAGCCTTCCGTTGGCCTTGCCGATCTCCGCCTCGATCAGCCGGTTGACGATCTCGGAGCCTGCCAGGTCCGCGTAACTCGCGATCTTGTCGTCGCGCGACTTCGCCCAGTCCATTGTGGCGGTGGCATCCACTTCGATCAGGGCGGTGAGATATTTTCGCCCCTCGCCGATCACAGCCGCCTCGGAGATGAACGGGCTGTGCCTCAGCTCGTTTTCGATCTGAGTCGGGCTGATCGATTTGCCGTTCGACGTGTTGATGATCTCCTTCTTCCGGTCGACAAGCTTGAAGGTTCCTTCCGGCGACACTTCGACGATGTCGCCGGTGTAGAGCCAGCCGTCGCGAAGCGCCGCTTTCGTCTCGTCCGGCTTGTTCCAATAGCCCGCGAACAATCCCGGTCCACGGACGATCATCTCGCCGTCCTGGAGCACGGCGGTTTCCCAGGCCGGATCCGGCAGCGGGACCCCGACGTTGCCGGCCTTCGGCCACTCCGCCATCTGCACCAGATTGGCACCGACCAGTTCGGTCTGGCCGTAGCACTCCTTGAGCTGCAAGCCCCACAACTGCCACAGCGACATCAGCTCGGACGGCATCGCCGCCGACGAGGTGAACGCGACCTTCAGTTCGTCGAAACCGACCTCCGCGAGCAGCGGCAGGAACACTTGCTCGCGGCAGGCCGCGAACAGTTTCGAGACGAAGGCATCCTCGTGGCCGCGCTGACGGTCTTCGAGCGCCCTGCGCGCGATCGTCACGGCAAGCGTGTAGTTCTGATCTCCCGCTTCACCGGCGGGATGCACCTTGCTGAGGATCTGTGTCGCAAAGCGCTGGTAGAACCGCGGCGGCGCCATATAGTAGGTCGGCTTCACCTCTTTGATCGTCTGGGCGAAGTCCGCGGTCGTCTCGCCGAAATATGGAACTGCGTCGGCGATCAGCGGCAACGTGGTCGCCTGCCCGCGCGCCACAGTGTGCGACATCGGCAAATGCACGACCACCCGGTGTTCCTCTTCGCGCATACTGGGGCCGAACAGGGTGATGCAATGAACGCCGGCGAGAATGGAAAGGTGCGTCAGCATGGCGCCTTTGGGGTTTCCGGTCGTCCCGGACGTATAGCCGATGCTGACGACATCGGACGCCTTTGCTGTCGCGCTCTCCTTCTGCAGATAGTCATGCGCATCGACATCGTGTGCTCCAACAAAGTCGGCCAGCGACTTGATCAACGCCGAGGCCTCGCCGGTCCAATCCGGGTCGAGCACGATGATGCCGCGGAGCTGCTCGGCCCGACCGGAGGCGAGCACGATGCGAAGCTGCGGCTCCCCGCCGACGAACGCGAACTTCGCGCCTGAATCCGTGAAGCAGTAAGCCACTTCTTCGGGTGACGAGGTGAAGTAAACGCCCACCATGACGCCGCCGGCGCACATCGTGGCCATGTCGGCGATCAGCCATTCCTCGGACGAATCGCCCATGATCGCGACCCGATCGCCGCGCTCGAGACCAGCACGCCGCAGCGCGCTGGCCAGGTTCACGACACGCTGCGCATAGGCGCCCCACGTCATGGCGGTCCAGGCGCCGTGACGCTTTTGTTGCAAGGCGATCTTGTCGGGCCGCTCCGCGAGTCGCGCGGCCAAAAGCTGCACGACGGTCGTATCCGCCAACTGGGCGCCGGATGTCATCTCAGCGACGTTCATCTCAGCGCTCCGCGAAACGCTTGCGCTTGGCCGCGAATGCGGCAACCGCCTCGGCCCGCTCGGGCGACTTGAACGTCAACATCTCCAGCGCCGCAGAGGTGTCGAGCAGCAGGTGGGCGTACTGCTTGATGATCTTGTTGACGCTGTACTTGGTCCACACGATCGATTCCTTCGGCCCGCTTGCCAGCAGTTCGGCGTATTCGATCGCGGCATCGAGAACGTTGCCGTCTGCGACCACCTCGTTGATCATACCGATAGCAGCCGCTTTCTCGGCGGAGATGAATTCGCCGGTCATCAGATAGTGCTTCGCGCGTACCGGCCCCATCAGCAGCGGCCAGATCACCGCGCCGCCATCGCCCGCGACGACGCCGGCATTGACATGCGTGTCGGCGAAACGGGCTGTCGAGCTCGCATAGATCACGTCGCAGAACAGCGCGAGCGTGGCACCCAGGCCGACCGCGACACCGTTGACGGCCGCGACGATCGGCACTTCGACTTCCAGCATGTTGCGGATGAGGTGGCGACCGCTGCGCGTCGGGGACGGCAGCGTTCCCTTATCCAGCGACTTCTGATCGCCACCAGAGCAAAATCCGCGGCCCGCACCGGTGAGAACGATCGCGTTGACAGAACTGTCGTGATCCAGCTTGACGAAGACGTCTTCGAGCTCCTCGTGCATCTCCCAGTTGATCGCGTTGAGGATCTCCGGGCGGTTCATCGTGACGATCGCGACGCCAGTGGCGCGCTGCTCGACGATCAGGTACTTGTAGCCGTATTGCGACATTGATTTCACCGTTCGATTACTGCTTCTGGGTCCGCATCAGCCGGATCTGCCCGAGAATCTCCTCGGTCGGCCGCACGACGTTGTTTCCGTCGTTGAAATGCGGGATGACGTAGCGACCGACCATGTCGATCGCCTCCATGATCTTTTCGTGCGGGACGGAGTCCATGTGCAGCAGCACCTCGTCGATACCCATGGCCTCGAACTTCTCGATCTGACGAATGACCGTATCGGGGCTGCCGCACACCGTCGTGGCCGACTCGTTGACCAGATAGTCCCAGTCGTTGGCGGCGCGCTCCATCGACGGCACGCTCTCCCCCATGTATTTGTAGTCGTCGGCAATCGCCGCGAGACGCGGATAGGCATCGGTCGAGATCTTGGCATAGTGCATTAGCGGGCCGGCATAATCCGCCTTGGCCTGCTCGTCCGTTTTCCCGATGCCGATGAACAGCGGAATGCCGATACGCGGACGCTGCAGCGGTCCCTCCGCGTCGCACTTCCAGTTTTTTTGATAGGCGTCGATCAGCTTCTGCTGAGCTTCCCAGCCCTGATAGATGTTGCTGCTCATCACGGCGAAGCCCTGCGAGGCCGCCCAGAGATGACTGCGCTCGCTGGTCGCCGCGATCCCGATCACCGGATGCGGCTTCTGCAGCGGCTTCGGAACCAGCTGGCGCGGAGGGATCTGGTAGTACTTGCCGTCAAACGTGAAAATGTCCTGGCGCATCGCCGTTTTCAGCAGCGCCAGCCCTTCTTCCATCTGCGCCAGCGTTTCGTTCGGATCGACGTTGAACGCCCGCATCGCGATGGTGGTGTTGGCGCGGCCGCCGTAGAATTCCATGCGGCCGTTGGACAGGATGTCGGTCACGGCAAGCCGCTCGGCCGAACGCAAGGCGTGGTTGATGCGCTGCGGCATCAGCGTCACCGCCGCGCGCAGCTTGACGCGCGACGTCACCGCGGCCAGATAGCCGAACACCACTTCGGGCGCCGAGCTCGAGATCCCGCCCAGTGCCACGTGCTGCTCGGAGAGCGCGACGCAGTCGAAGCCGACCTTCTCGGCCAGACGGACTTCGTCGACCAGTTCGTGAAGCCTGCGCGAGTAACTGTGGCCGACCTGGGTTTCCTGTTCAGACCAGAACCCAAACGTAAGTGCCATGTCTCAATCCTTTTAGCTTGCGAGATGGCACAGGGTTTCATAGGCGTGGCGATATTTTCGCCCGAAAGCCGCGTTGCGTAGTAACGCTTTCCGAATTTTATGCTGTCAGCATTCGCAACATGGCAGACGCCCCGGGAAGCTTCGCCACGCAGCGGACGGGCTGACCGTCAACGGCGGGCGATGGCGGCTCCGGCCTCGCTATCGAAGGTCTTGATCAGCAACTCGGCGACCGCCGCGAGGCACGCTTCGCCGATGGCGTAGCTCGAGCCGATCGGACTTCCGATCACGCCGTTCTGCGAAACCGATCGGATGCCGTTCTTCCACATCAGTTCGAGATCAGCCTCCGACAAGCCGCCAAGATGGCCCACCTCGAAGCGGTCCGGTCTGACGCTGTCGGGCCTAATGACCATCATCAGCGACGTCTCGGCGATGTCGGCGTGGCCGCCGACGGCCAACACGTCTCCTCCGGCTTCGCGCACCGCATCGCGCCACGTGTCGATCCATTTCGTCGAGTCGAAGAACGCCAGGATCTCGACATCCGAGGGGACGGCCTCGCGCAAGCGACCGAGCATGTCCTTCAGGACCGGAAAATTGCCGATGTGACCCGAGTGAATCAGGATACGCTTGAAGCCGTGCCGCGCCAGGCTTGTGCAATAATCGACACAAATCGCTTCCAGCGTCCCCGGCCGTAGCGAGATCGTACCCGCGAATGGCAGATGGTGAGACGAGCAGCCGACCGTGATGGTCGGCGCCACCAGCGTGTTGCCGCGGCTGCGCGCGATCCGCTCGGCCAGAGCATCGGCATGATCCGCATCCATGCCCAAAGACAAATGCGGCCCATGCTGCTCGACGGCCCCCAGCGGGATCACTACCGTCGTGCACCCATCGGCCAGCGCCGCGGCGACTTCCTCGTGGCTCATCTGCTCCAGATAGATCTGATCGGGATATCCGCGCGTCATCGGCTCAACCCTTACTGTTCTTTGATAGAAATCTTGCACGCGCTTTGGTTGAGCTCTCGGCTGTGACATAGGCGTCGAGGTCGGCCACGGTCATTTTTTCGAGCGCCTGATCGCTCATTTGCGCGGTGAGGTTGAGCGATCGCTTGATGGCATGGAACAGCTTGCGGTCTTTCTGCCGCAACACGCCGCACACGTCTCGCGCACGGGATGCGACCTCCTCGGTCGGGACGATCTCGTTCACGGCGCCGATCGCCACGGCGCGCTCCGCGCCGACGAGCTCGCCCCAGTACAGCAGCTCTTGCGCCGCCCGCACGCCGAGCTTCTCGACGGCCCGGCGCATGCCTTTGGTCACCGGCAGCAGGCCATGGTTGATTTCCGGAAATCCAATCTTGCACGCCGCATCGGCCACAACATAGTCCGCATGCAGCAGAAACTCCAGGGCGCCTCCGACCGCATAGCCGCGGACGGCGCAGACGATCGGGCCCGGATAGTTCTCCATCGCCACGAGGAGTTCGTGGAAGAACCGGATGCGCGGCCTAGCGACGTCGATCCCGACGACTTCCTTGATGTCGCCGCCTGCGCTGAAGAAGCGGTCGCCGCTTCCGGTGAGCACGATGCCGGGCGGATTCTCGTCGTCGGCAAGGCGCCGGATCGCCTCCAGCAACTCGACGATTAGTTGCGCATTCAGCGCATTGGCCGGCGGCCGGTTCATCGTGATCGTGACCAGGTCTTGATCACGCTCGATCAGGAGAGAAGTGGCAGTATTCATCAATGAGACCCAAGCGAGAGGCGGCTGCAACAGCCGGGGAGCGGTGGACCGAACGGCGGCGAGACGAGAGCCGCAACGCCCGACGCCTCGCCGAGACGGCGCGCCTCACAATCCCAGATAGGCGCGCTGGACATCGGGGTTCTCGAGCAGATCGCGGCTAGATCCATGCAACACCACGGAGCCGTTCTCGAGCACATAGCCGCGGCTGCTCAGAGCGAGCGACTTGGCGACATTCTGCTCGACGAGAAGGACCGTGATGGCCTGCTCGTTGAGGGATTTGACGACGCTGAACATCACATCGGTCAGCGCCGGCGACAGTCCGATCGACGGCTCGTCGAACATCACGATTTCTGGCTTCGACATGATCGCCCGACCGATCGCCAGCATCTGTTGCTCGCCGCCGGACAGCGTGCCGGCGAGTTGGTCGCGGCGCTCGCGAAGTCGCCCGAACAGCTGATAGACGGAATCAAGCGTATTTGCCAGGTCGTGCCTGGCCCGCTTCAGCGAGCCGCCGATCAGCAGATTGTCCTCGACGGAGAGCGCACTGAAAATCTGGCGGCCCTCGGCGACCTGAGCGATGCCCATTTCGCAGATGTCCCACGGCGGTAGCCGCGAGATTTCGACTCCGTTGATCCTGACGGAACCACGCGACGACGGCACGATCCCCGCGATTGATCGGATCAGAGAGGTCTTGCCGGCGCCGTTGGCGCCGACCACGCAGATCAGTTCACCCTTGCCGATGCGGAGCGACACGCCGTTCAGCGCATTGGAGCCGTCATAGGCCACGCACAGGTCGTCGACTTCGAGAAGCGCGTCGTCAGGCATGGAAACCGGCTCCCAGATAACTTTCCAGCACCGCAGGATCCGCTACCACCTCTGACGGCTTGCCCTCGGCGATCTTGGCGCCGTGGTGTAGCACCACCACGGTCGACGCCACTTCCATCACGATCCGCATCACGTGCTCGACCAGTAGGATCGTCAGTCCACCCTCGGCGAGCCGGTGCAGCACGCCGACGACGCCTGCCGCTTCGGTCGGACGCAGCCCCGCCATCACTTCGTCGAGCAGCAGCAACTTGGGGCGAGTCGAGAGCGCCTTCGCCATCTCGAGCATCTTGCGATCGGGCAACGTCAACTGATCCGTCCGGGCATTCGCCTTGCCGGCGAGCCCGACATTTTCGAGCGACTCATACGCCTTGTCCCGCGCCTCCTTGACGTTCGTCGTCCAGCTGAAGGCGCCCACCATGGCATTCTCGAGCACCGACATATCTTTCATCGGTCGGACGATCTGGAAGGTGCGCGCAATGCACATGCGGCACACCGCTTCGGGCGGCTCGCGCTCGAGCGAACGCCTCTCGAATAGCACCCGCCCGGCGGTCGGTCTCAGCGCCCCGGCGACGAGATTGAAGCAGGTGGTCTTGCCGGCGCCGTTCGGCCCGATAAGGGCGGTGATGCGGCCTGCCTGCAGTGAGAAGCTGACGTCATTGACCGCGACCAATCCAACGAACGCTTTGGTCAGGTTCTTCACTTCGAGCAGCGCGGTCATTCCTCGACCTTCCGCAATTGTGAGATCCGGCCGCGCGCCGGCAGCTGGATCGCCTCGTAGAGCCGGACGATCGCCGGCCAGATGCCGTCGGGCAGAAACCACACGACCAGGATCAGCACCGCCCCGTAGGCGACGCTGTTCAGTCCGGGGAGCCCCAGGCTGTCGCCGAGCGCCCCCATGGCGTGATGCAGCGGGATCGCGGCCATCGAGCCGACCAGCGGGCCGAACGCAGTGCCCAATCCGCCGACCACAGGGCCGATCAGTACGTCGACCGAGATCGCCATGCCCATGATCGAATCCGGAAAGATCGCACCCTGCACCAAGCCCAGCACGCCGCCGCCGACCGCGGCCGTCGCGGCCGATATCGAGACCACCAGCACCTTGTGGCGAAACGTCCGCACCCCCAGTGCGCGGGCGGCCTCTTCGTCGTCCCGCATCGCCCGCCAGACATAGCCCCAATAGGACCGCGAGATCAGCTCCGTTCCCGCGACGCCGATGGCCGCAAGCGCGAGCGCGACGAAGTAGTAGAACCGCGCGTCACCGCGCAGCATCCCGAGGTCCATCGTGCCGCTCGGCGCCTGATAGAACAGGCCCTGCATGCCGCCGACATAGTCCCACCCGCCGAACATGATCCGGGCGAATTCGGCGGCTGCGATCGTGAGCAGCGCGAAATAGATGCCACGGACCTCGAAGCGGAAGCTCAGCCACGCCAGCACCGCGCCGACGAAGCCCGCAATCACCGCGCCCAGCAGCAGACCGATCCACGGGGTGACGCCGTATTTGATGTTCAGGATCGCCACCGCATACGCACCGATTCCAACGAACAGCGCGTGACCGATGGATAGCTGCCCGCCGATCCCGAGCATCAGGTTCCACGATTGTCCCATGAAGGTGAACAACAGGACGATCGTCAGAAGTGAGATGACGTAGGCGTTGGACATGCCACCCACCACGGCCAGGGCGGCGAAGACCAGAGCGCCGGCACCCCAACGCTTGGTGTCGCTGGCTTGATCAGATGTCCTTTGCACCGAAAAACCCCCTCGGACGGAAAATCAGGATGATGATCAGGAGCGCGTAAGGGAGTGCTGTTTTCATCGACGGCGTGAACATCAAGGCCGCGATCGCTTCGGCGACCCCGATCGTCAGGCCGCCCAGAAGAGCGCCACCGAAGCTGCCGAGACCGCCGACGATCACCGTCACGAAGGCCAGCAGCGTGAAGTCGACGGCAAGATAGGGCTGCGCATCGAACAGCGGCGAGATCAATGCGCCGGCGACGCCAGCGCAGGCGGCTCCGATGCCGAAGGTCACCGCATAGACCCGAGGGATATTCAGCCCGACCACCAGTCCGCCCAGTCGATTATTGGCGGCGCCCCGCAGCGATCGGCCGAATGCGGAGTACTTCAGATAGGCTCCCAGTGCGGCGATCAGCAGTCCGGCCGTAGCGGCCGCCTGGATGCGGGCCCAATCCAAGGTGAGCGGACCCACGCTCACGGTCTGGAAGGACAACTGAGACGCCGTCGGCCGCGGATCCGGACCGAACGACATCAGCAATACGCCGCTGAAAAGCAGTGAGAGGCCGATGAAGACGATGAACTGATAATGATGCGGCCGATTGACGAACCGCTTCACGACGAGCGTCTCTAGCAGATAGCCGAACACGAACATGACGACCGCGGCGATCGCGGCGGCTAAAACGATCGGGATGTCACAGATTTGAACGGTCCAGTATCCGATGTAGATCCCGAACACGACCATCTCGCCATGAGCGAAATTGACCACGCGCATGACGCCGAAGATGATGGTGAGACCGAGCGCGACGAGCCCGTAAACCAGCCCGATGAGCACCCCGCCGGCGATGACATTGAGCCAGAGCGACAGCATCAGCGACCGACCGCCGATGGATGCGCGATAGAAAGTCTTCGTCTTCCTTGCATGCTGATCGGTTCCATCTTGGCTGTAGCGGAAACGTAGCGGCGCCTGACGTCGTCCTGTGTTTCAGACCGCCTTTGGCGCGGCGAAACATCCGTCGATGTAGACGAGCGACTCACATCCGGCCCTCGTGGTCTGAGCCACCACCTCTCCGGTGAAAATGGTGTGACTACTGTCGCTGTAAGCATTCACCACGCGGCAATCGAAGCTGCAGACCGCGCCGACCAGACTTGGTGCTCCGGTTTTGAGATCGCACCACAAACCGTCACCGAAGCGGATATCGCCCTTGCTGCCGTCCTGCCCGGAAAACTTGAGCGCCAGATCGCGATGCTCGACTCCTAGAATATTCCAGCAGAACGACCCACTGCTGAGAATGATGTCGTGCGCACCGGCAGATCGATTGACGCAAACCAGCACGCTGGGCGGAGCCGCCGACAGCGAGCAGCCCGCCGTCAGTGTCAGACCATGGCGGTTCGGCGCCCGACCTGTCGTGACGATCGACACGGTGCCCGGCACGCTGCGCATCGCAGCACGGAATGCTGCGGCATCGAGTGGGCTCGTTTCGGACAGCGGCGGTGTTGCGGACGGCATGGCTACGACCCTTGGATTCATGAGATGGATGCGCCCTCTTTGTCTGGTTGTGAGTCCGGGCATGCAGCGCTGCCCCGGTGAACGTCTGAGCTATCCGGCTGCTTGATAGAACTGGATGACGTTGCCGCCCGGATCCCGCACCTTCACCGCACGGCCGTGACTTTCCATGTCCCGGACCGCGCCGACTTGCGCCCCCATGGCTGCGGCACGCTCCATGGCGGCATCGAGGTCATCGACACCGAAGACAAGAACGGCATCTTGCAGCTGGTCCGAGACCGACTCCGTCGGTCCGGCGACGCAGAACGCAGCCGCATCGCTCACGAACTGTATCCACTTGCCGGGATCAGCGAAGCGCACCTTCAGACCCAGACCTTCGTAGAACTCGGCCAGGCGTCCAGGATCGTTCGCTGTCAAATAGACTTGCTTCAGTTTCACGCTCGACATCCAAACCGTCGCTACCCAAGTGCGATCGTGGGTGGATAGTCGCCCGAGCCTCTCAGCATTACTGCTTGAACAACGCCTGTCACAGAAGCTTCATCAGCATTTTATGCTGTAACGACTTGTCGAGTCGCTAGATCCAACTCTGCATCCGGCCGATCTTTGCCATTTTCTGGTTGACGAGGTGGGCGTCGTTGCTGCCGAACCTTTTGTCTCGCGCAACGCCCGCGGCGTGGTCAGCGACGTGGGACCGAAGCCACACGCGACGACAGGCGGTTGTACGAAACAGGGCAGTTCTCGACATCGAGCTCTGCTGCACGTCCCGTCAAGTGACACGGGGAGCCAATCGATGGAGCGGCGGGCATTACATCTTGACCGAATCCGTGGATCAACGTCGGCCTGCATATCGCATAGGCAAAAAATGTATCGGAAGTAGGCAACTAACCTTTTGATCGCAATGCACAATGCGAAGGTTGACGGTTTTTCGATACAAATCGACGATTTGTCGAAATCCCACAAGCGCAATTGCGGTTAGCTTTTACCACGCGATTGTCATCACCCCGCAAACGACGGTGATACGCGCCGCAGAAGACTGCCATACTTGGGAGATACGCGATGTCGACAACCTCTCTCGACAGAATAGATATCAAGATCCTCAACGAGCTCCAGCAGAATGCGAGCTTGACCAATGTCGAGCTCGCATCACGCGTCAATCTTTCGCCGTCGCCGTGTCTGGCACGCGTCAGAACACTCGAAAAACTCGGCGTGATCGATCGACGGATCGCCCTTCTCGATCCCGCCGTGCTCGGCATTGGTGTAACGGCTTTCATCCAGATCAAGCTGGAAAAGCAGGTCCAGACGTCCCTCGAGAATTTCACCCGATCCATCGACCGGCTGGCCCAGGTAATGGAATGCTATCTCATGACCGGTGAGAGCGACTACATGCTCCGCGTCATGGCGGCCGACATCGAAGATCTCGAAGACCTGATTGTCAACAAACTATCCCGCATTCCCGGCGTCAGCAGCATTCGATCAAATCTGGCCCTCAAGCGCATTTCGCACAAGACCGTGCTGCCGATCGACGCCAATCGGCCGGTCACCGTCAAGGCTTGCGCCACCCCCTCGCGCCCTCTGGAGCGCTCACCAAGACCCCGATACGACCCAACCGGTCCTTTGCTGTCCGATGCGCCGATCGGGCTCGACACCAATCGTCCCAGCTACAGCGTGGAAAGGCTATGAGGCGCCCCGCCATGGGCTCCGGCCAGTTGGCAATAATGGTGAAGTTAAGATCGGCAGAGTGCTCGAGCGGCGCTGCGAGCCTGACAATCCGCACACGACCCAACGCGAGCACCCGTCGGTTCCAGCGAGCAGAGCGACCGAGATGACGGGATCGATCGAAGCGGCCCTGCAGGCGCTCGCCGACGGCGAAATCGTCGTGGTCACCGACGACGACGATCGCGAGGGCGAAGGGGACCTCGTCGTTGCCGCCTCGCGGTGTACGGCTGCGAAGATGGCCTTCATCATTCGCCATACATCGGGAATCGTCTGCGCTCCGATTACCCTCGAAGACGCGAGACGCCTGCGGCTTGACCCGATGGTTGTCAACAACGACTCGGCTCACACCACGGCGTTCACCGTGTCAGTGGACTACCGGCCGGATAACGGTACGGGCATCTCGGCCGAAGAGCGGGCCTCGTGCTGCCGTGCACTCGCCAACCCCAACGTCGGCGCCGGCGATTTTTGCCGGCCGGGACACGTTTTCCCGCTGATCGCAAAAGAAGGTGGCGTACTCATGCGCTCGGGTCACACCGAGGCCGCCGTCGACCTGTGCAGACTGGCAGGTCTCGAGCCGGTCGGTGTCATCAGCGAACTGATGAACGACGATGGCTCGGTGATGAAGGGTCCGCAAGTCGCGGCGTTCGCCGACAAGCACAAGCTGAAACAGGTCACCATCGCAGACCTCATCAGCTTCCGGCAGGCCCGCGAGACGCTGATCGAGCGCGTCTCGAGCGTCACGGCGGAGAGCTCGATCGGCCCGCTCCAGGGCTATTCGTATCGCTCGCCGTTCGACCCCATTCATCACGTCGCCTATATCTACGGAGAACTGGGCGACGGCACCAACGTCCTCACGCGCTTCTATAAACCCAACATCCTGCGCGATTTGTTCTCGGGTCAGGAACAGGCCAAGATGAACGTCATTCTGCAACGCTTCAAGGATAATGGCAGCGGCGTGCTCGTCTATCTGCGCGACGGCGCGGCGGGCGTTCCGCCTGCGCCGCTAGGCCCGATCAGTTCGCGCGAAGACGACCGTAATCGGCAATGGCGCGAGATCGGTGTCGGCGCCCAGATCCTGCGGGATCTCAAGATCAGCTCCATCCGTCACCTCACGTCGTCGACGCATCACTTCAAGGGACTGTCAGGCTTCGGCATCGAGATCGTCCGAAACGAAGCGCTCTAACTCCAGCCATCCGCGTTTCGAAAGTCCATTGAGCGCGTCCCGCACCTCAGGCATCCGGCGAAGCTTGCAGTTCGTGTCGCGGCAGGTCTCCCCCGGGCCAGTCTGGCCGGCCTCGCGCTCGGAGAAGTAGCGCGCCGGCGATTTGCCAAGCGCCTTCTTGAACATGGTGATGAACGCGCTCACCGACTCGTAGCCGCGCGCCTCGGACACGGACTGAACCGTGTTGCCAGCAGACAATTTCTGGATGGCGACGATGATCTGAAGCTGCTGACGCCAGCGACTGAAGGTCATGCCGGTCTCTGCGAGCACAATGCGCATCAGCGTCCGCTCGCCGAGCGCGACGGCTTGCGCCCACTCCGCCACGGTCCTACGGTCGGCCGGATTGTCCATCAAGGCATCGGCGATCATACGCAGTTTCGAACTCCGCGTGATCGGAAGATGCAGCCGTTCGGTCGGCATGGCGATCAACTCGTTGAGGAGCACCGCGGCGATCTGCGCGGGCGGGCCGTCGGGATCGTAGAGCGGGGGCAGCGTCGCCATCCGATGGATCAGCTCGTGCAACAGCGGTGAGATCGACAGCGTGCAGCATTCCTGCGGCACGCTCGCCGCATCCATGTCCACATAGAGAAACAGCAGGCTGGCGTTGCCGCTGACGCGATTGCTGTGGGGCATACCGCCGGGAATCCAGACGCCGCAGCGCGGCGGGACCATCCACAGGCCGCTCGGCACTTCGCACGTCACACCGCCGCGCTGGGCGAGGACGAGCTGTCCCTTGCGATGGATGTGAACCGGCAGCTCGTCCTCCTGCTCCCGGGTATCCACCATGCCGGCCACGATCGGACGGTCCAAAATGTCAGGATCGAACCGCCGATAGTGCTGATAGAGCGTGCCGCGCATTGTCATCCTTTAGCAATTAATTGGCAGAATAACGAAATTCTCTCGACGCAGCAACGCCTATGGTCTCCGTGCTTCACGGACGATCACATCATGCCTTCACCATTTCTGTCTCGGCTTCTCGCAACAGCAGCGCCCGGCCGGCTCGATCCGAAATGGGCGCTGTTCTCTTCGAACTCCTTCATCGCGGCAATGCTCGCGATCTATTTTGCCTTCCGGCTCGGATTGGAGCGGCCGTATTGGGCGATGCTCACGGTCTATCTGACCGCACAGCCGTTCGCCGGCGCGGTTCGGTCACGCGCCGTCTACCGCTTTGTCGGGACATTGCTGGACGCCTGCGTGGCGCTGGCGCTGGTCCCGATCCTGGTCGATCAACCCGCGTTATTGTCGGTTGCCGTTACCGCATGGGCCGGACTCTGCCTCTATATCTCCTTGCAGGATCGCACGCCGCGCAGCTATGCTTTCCTGCTGGCAGGCTACACCGCGACGACAATCGCGTTCTCGAGCGTCAACGTTCCGGCGATGGTATTTGTGACCGCGCTGTCGCGTGTCGAGGAGATCCTGCTCGGCATCGGCTGTGCGACCTTGGTGCACACCCTGCTGTTCCCGAGCGACGTCACTACTCCTGTGCTGAAATCCCTCTGCGCCGCATTGTCGGACGCCTTCGCCCGGACCACCGATGTGCTCTGCGCGCGCGTCGACAAGGCACCGAATACGGGTGTGCATGGTCTTGAGATGTCGCCGCGCATGCCGAGATCGCGCAAGCTGCGCTCGGCCTCGAGCCCAACCATCCATTCCCCCGATGCGGCGGATGCGGCGAGGCCCATCTTCTCCAAATGTTGAAGGCGACCGACCATCAGGCGCCGGATCTCGGGATCGGACTGGCCGGGGTTCTCTGGGCGAAGATCGATCGAGCCGGTCTCATCTGCCGCCAGCCGGATCTCCCGATCGAGCCGCGTCCATCGTTCCGCCGTGACCTCCCTCTCCAGCGAACTGCGGATCTCATGCTCTGGCTTTGGACCCAGTTCGATAGCGACCAGTTCCTCGGCGCGCGAGCGCAGGCCCCGGCTGATGTAGTCGCGGGAGATCACCAGGTCCGCCCCTTCCTCATCTACACCCCGGACGAGAAGGTGGACGTGAGGGTTGTCGGTATTCCAATGATCGACAGCCACCCAATCGAGCCGCGTGCCGAGATCGGCCTCCATCTGCTTTGCGAGATCGCGGGTGAAGGCCTTGAGATCGGTCATATCGCCCGCATCCTCCGGTGAGACGATGAACCTGAAATGATGCCTGTCGTCCCTGCACCGTTCTGCGAAAGCCGCGCTATCGGCGCGGTCGCTGCCGGCATCGAACATCTCGGCCCTCTCGCCGCTCCGGGTCACGCCGTCGCGCTTCAGATATGAGAGATGGGCGGTCAGTGGCGCTGAACGGAAAGCTCTTCCTCTGTGACGAACCACGCGGGCCTTCACCATGACGCGACGCGTTGGGCTGAACAATCGGGCACGGCTAAAGGACAGTCGGCCGCGGCCAAACGTCGAGCGCCCATAGGCCGCCGAGCGCCTGCTGGCCACGGTCTGATCCGAGGTGTGTCCAGCTTTCTTCGCGGCACGAAGCACCTGGTTGATGAAGCTCTTCGGCTTTGGCGCGCGGGTAGTGCGGATGCGCCCAGGCCGGATACGCAGATCGCTGTCGCCCACGCTCACGGGAGGGCCTCCCCACGATCAAAAGCACCTGCAGTGCCGAAAATGCCCTTGATCGCGTTACTCAAATTGCAGAGCGCGGCACGCGCCCCGACCGACCGGCACGCCAGAACGCAAGCCATGCCAATGGCTTGCAGTTCGACCGGCGAGCCCCTTTTATCTCGCCGTCTTAATCGGTCGTGTCGTCTCTCTGATCTTACCCATTCTCGCTTCCTTTCCCGTCTTCGACAAGCCGCTCTGATCCACGCCATGACACGATGCGCCGCGATGGCTGCGAGTCCTGACGCGCCGTGCAGTCTTCCGCGCTCGTCGGCGGCACAAACTCGCTGCAGCAAGGCAGCGCGGACGCCGTCGCGGCGCATCTTGAACGCGCGCGCGGCGTTGTGGAAGGAGTACTGCCGGCTGCACGATCTGGTGGTGCGGCTGGTCGCCGGGCACGAGCTGTGCCGGCGCTTCATGCAGATTCCCGGCGTCGGTCCGATCGCGGCGCTGAGCTTCATGACCGCGGTCGACGATCCCTTGCGCTTTAAGCGTTCGCGCGACGTGGTGGCGTATTTTGGCCTGACCTCGCGACGCTGGCAGTCCGGCTCCTCGATCGACGTCAAGGGGCGGATCAGCAAGACGGGTGACGGCGACGTGCGGCGGGCGCTGTACGAGGCGGCGAGCGCCTTGCCGACGCGCTACAAGAAAAAGGACAAGGTCAAGGCGTGGGGGCTGGCGCTGGCCAGGCGCTCCTCGCACCACAAGGCGACGGTGGCAGTGGCGCGCAAGCTCGCCGTGATCATGCACGCGATGTAGACTGGCGGCACGTTCTATTGCGGCGATCCGGACACATCTGCGGCGGAGATGCGCGCCGAAACCACCGCCAAGCAGCGCAAATTGCTCGGGGCTTACGCATGAGCTGCGTGATCCTTCAACCTGGCAACGCCGCGACGATAGCCGCGACCTGAACACGGAGCTCCGCCGCTGGCGGATGAGGACTGATGCAGCACAGCGACGACGGAACGCACGTTATCTTGCCTGCGACGATGCATCTTCGGATCCGACCGATCGCGCCGGATTGCCTGTGATGTGGCTCCGTCACACCGATGGAAAGCATGGCGTCAATCAGCTCATGACCAGCGCATCGCCGCGCACGGCTTGCGCAAATCCGCCGCGCCCGACCCGGTTCAGGCGAATGCCGAACACCTTTAAAGAGTGCCGGGTCGCGTTCTCGAGGTCCAAGAACTTGCGCTTCAAATTGCGGCGGTGGGTCAGCAACAGCCGCAGCCGGTAGCAGGCCTCGCTCTTGATATGCGCCCTGCGGAACCAGCCGGTGCGCATGATGTGGGCAATCCCGAGCGCGTCCGCCCGGTCGGTCTTGTTGCGCTGCGCCTTCAGCGCCGCGCGAACCTGGAGGGTCTCCAGGCACACCGCCGGCAGATCAAGCTTGAGCAGTTCCGGATGCAGCCAGGGCGACAGCGAGCCTGCCTCGTGGCCGAGCCGCCGCAAGCGGCCAAGATACGGTCAAGCGCCGTCCTGATCGCATCGGGATCGGTCACCACCGCCGTCTCCAGCATCACCTTGCCGGTCGCGTCCACCACGCAGATCGCTGTCTCGGCCATGCCGACGTCCAGACCACAGAAGAATTCCATCGCACGCCTCCCGCGTTGCCGAAGCGGCGCAGTGTGCGGCTTATTCAGCGCGCAAGCCACTTGATCTGCCGCCGCAACGCCCGGAGCAGGCCGATTACGAGCGGCCTTCCTAATCGGGCGGGCAAAGTCAACTCATTCCTACGCTTTTCTGCGACTCTTCGAACTTCAGCCATGACCGACTCCCTGCACCAACAACGCGCACTTCACCGCAGCCGCGTACGCGACGTGCACTCACCGGGCGGGGTCCATGCGTTCCTTCGCGTTCAGCACTTCGGCCGTCGCATGCTCTTCATCAGGTTCGTAAACAGGGCTGTCTCCGGCGCTCTCGTCCCCGAAGGGCGGCAGCAGGCAAGATAGCGGACATTCCCCGTTTCGCGGCCACGCCAGGGGACGCTCACCGCGCGCGCGGATCTCAAATTTCGCTCCTCCTCAACATGCCGGGCGTAAGCCCAGCGCTGATCTGTCGTCACCTGCACCGCGACTACTGCGCCGGTTTCAACCGCAGCCGCTGCGTGATCTTCGCCAAACCCGACGTGGAAGTCGGTCTCGCTAACCCACATCCGGTGCAGAATGCTTGCCAGCTTCCGTGCCACCGCGGTGATCGCGCACAGCATGCACGACCGTTTGGCGATCCGCAGGCCCCATGCCCGCAGTGCCGATCATTCCTGACCCGCAGCAGCAGGCTTGCGGCCGCCTCGCAAAGCGCCTCGCGTACGGCGACGTCGCCTCGTTTGCTGATGCGTCCTTCGTAATCGATCGACGTGCCGGACTGGTGCCGCCTCGGCGCCAAGCCAAAATGCGCGCGCCGACCGTTTTCGATCTGGCAAAGCGATGAGGGTCATCAACGCCGACTTTGAACGACAGGGCCGCAACGGGACCGACGCCTGGAGCCGTCATCAAGCGCCGGCAGACAGCATCATGTTAGACCACCTGCAGCAGCGCACGATGGAGCCGATCGTATCCCTCGAGGATGGCGCGGCGCACATCTAACATTGCCTCGATGGTCATCACGAAGACGGGATCGCTGCGCTCGATCAGCTCGCGGACCCGGGCCTCAAAGGCACCGCGGGCGACGGCTCCAACGAGCGACCCATAGGCCCGCAGCGCGCCACGAATGTGGTTTTCGAGGTCGATCAGTTTGCGCCTAAGCAGCTTCCGGCTGATCAGCAGCGTGCGCATCTTCTGCATGTCGATATTCTGGACATGGACGGCGCGGTACCAGGCCAACCGCATCATCTGCGCAATGCCACGCGCATCATTCCGGTCGGTCTTGTTCCGCATCCTTCGGCGTGCAATCTGGTCATGGGCAGTTCACCAGCATCTTGTTCGCGAAGATCCTTCCATAGGTGCTGGAGGCATCGAGCGGACTGCCAGGTTTGCATGGCGCTTGTACACCGGGAGTTGCCCAACGGGGCCAACTGAGCACCGGTAACGGCAGGCTACGATCTTGCCAAGCGCTTCCGGTCCGTCCGATTTGTACGCTACGGCGCGCAGCGGTTAGCGGCGGGATCAGAGCGCCTTTTGTTTGGCACCGTAGGCGATATGGATCAACGCATCCCGGACAGTTGAGCAACGCGCAGATGGCGTCGAAACAAGTCAACAGCAACCTCGTCAGCTACCACAAATCCAGCGCCTTCCTAGGAGGCCCGCATCGACACCAAGGTCGCGCCATGGAAATGCCCATCTCGCTCAACGGCGCTCGATCCGATTCTGGCCGGGATCATCGGAGCACGTGCAGGAACCATGGTTGACAATGATAACAACGAGCGGCGCCGACTCGTCGAGTTCAAGGACGGTTGCCGCTATGGGAAATTCGGAAAGACTAAGGCCTACGAGCTGATCGCCCACGAGAGGATCAGGGCCTACAAGATGGGGGGCAAGACCATGATCGACCTCGACAGCGTGGATGAATATCACGCTTCGCTGCCGAGGCTCGAAACGAGGGCGAGCTAGGCCGCCGTCTGCGTAGCGAAACGGCGGGCGCATCGTCGCTCAGGCTATCAAGGCGATCAACTTTATGTTGTATTAAACGCACCGTTCGGCCCGCTAGGCCGCACGGTTACAGATGCCTGGTTCTTATTGTCCCAAAGCTGGCGCCGTACCACCTCGTCGCGCAGTGGCGCTCTTTTTCTCCGTACTATGGGCGAGCTGGGCTTCCGACTACATCGTCGTCGAACGCGACCTACTCGCTCAGCAGGTCGACGCGGTCGAGCGGACGCGTGCGCGCGGTGGTCGCCGCCGGGGCATTATCGCAGTCCATGGTCCGCAGCGCCTTGTTCAGTGTTTTCGGACATTAGGACGCTCTCGTCATTGGACGCCCAGCAGATCGCGGATCAGCGTCGCGCGATCCCGCGTTATCGATACCGGTTTCGCGTGCACGCGACATAGGCCCGCCCTTAACCTCGCGTTACGTTAGGTCGAGTCCCCGCTGGGACTTCGAGTCAGAACCGGGTTCGATTCCGGTCGGGGGCGATTTTGGAGACCGGAACGCGATGAGCGGTGCCTGCTGCCGAGGCAGCCTGCAGTTTTATTTTTGCCAGTAAATACAGTGCATCATATTGTTGTATTCCTGTGTCGGCAGCCCTCGATCGCGTTGAAAACACAAGCAAAAATTCACCGCCTCCGTCCGTTTGGTGGCATTTTGTTGGTATCGGGAGAACAAACAATCGCGGCGATTTTTCGCCATTCCGAACAAGGGAATTGAGCAGATGGCCCGCCAGAACGATGGCGCGTGGCCAAGCTGATCAGGACCAACGTCGATCGACGCGCCGCCTGACATCTTTTCAGATTGAAGGGCCGACGTTTCGGCAAGCGTTGAGCAGTTTCGGATGAGACGAAGCCCTCACAAAGCGCAATCGGTTCAAAAATTACCGGCGACCAAATCGTAAGAGCCCCTACTGCCGCGGACGTACACCTTGGCAGCGGCGGCGCATATCAAGTCGCGATTGCAATCGAACACGCGGAGAAAGCCCGTTTCATCGTAACCGGCATCTGGTTGAATTCGCTTCAGCGCATCTTCGTCGATGAAAAACGATGCCTCGATAGCGCTGTCGTGTCCCCAGAATCGTACGGCACGCCGCGTGCGGTCGTATGAACGGCTATGGTTTGGAAACTCGATCATATGGTCGGGGCCGATCAGTTGTCGGTGAAGGAGACTTCCTTGCCGACTTATCCGATTTTGCGCCGGTCGATGGCCAATCTGCATCGACGCTCGCAACGGCCAAGCATGGCGAGGGGGAAAGAGCGTTAAGGCGATTGCGCCAACCCTTAAGTGGCTACGTTGAAAGCGAACTACAACTCTGCTCGCCCCTGTCACAGCAAATAGTTCTGCTTGACCTCGTTATTCCGCCGATGGGCATTATATCTCGAATATCACCGCGAGTTCACGGCAGTTATCGGTGACTGAGAGCATCGTGCTCCCGCCGCGACCAAGAGGCGGTCAATATGTCGAACATCTCCAAATTCGGACTCCGCGAGTGGCTGGTACCGCCGGTCCTGCTGCCGATCTTCTTCGCGCTTGTGATCGCTGGTGCGGTGCTCATTCAGTGGTAGTTGCTCGCCTGCGCGGGCCCGCGCCGCCAGCGCCAAAAGTCTCTGCATGATGGAACATTTCAGCAGCACGAGGGATACCCCAGCGAGGCAGCCATCGGGGGACGAGATACCTAGGATCAACTCGCACCCGCATTGCGGAGAGTTACCGATGACGTTCGGTCCGTCACGCAGTCCAGCCATCGTTCTCGTCGTAGAAGACGAGATGGTGCTCCGCATGCGCGCAGTTGGCATGGTGGAAGACGCCGGCTACACGCCGTTGGAAGCGCGGGATACCGACGAAGCCCTCGCAATCCTGAGCTCCAGATCCGACATCGCGCTCGTTTGCGCCGACATCCAGCTGCCGGGCAGCATGGACGGCATGGGCCTCGCGCGTACCGTGCGTAAACGGTGGCCGGCGATCGATATCATCCTGATGTCCGAGCAATTGAACCCGCCCAGCATCGATCTTCCCCCCCGCAGCAGATTCTACGGTAAGCCGCTCCAAGCCTGGCAGATCATAGCTGGGATTCGCACGATGATTGGCCACGCCTGAGGCGCCCAACATCGCCCGACCATCCGCGTCAAGCGGCCATCCTAACTAGCCCTCACCTCTCGTCGATCGGCAACATTATGGCGATCTTCCTCGTCCGGCATGTCACAACATATCGGTACCGGCGTGCGGTCAGGCTGGGCCGACATCAACTGATGGCGCGCCCGCGCGACAGTTTCGACCAGCGACTGATTGATTTCTCGCTCGATGTGACGCCCGCGCCCTCGGAGGTGAGGTGGCTGCACGACGTCTTCGGGAATTGTGTTGCGCAGGTCGAATTTGCCTGTGACAGCGACTACTTGCGATTCGAGTGTATCATCAAGGTCGACCACACGCCGGAGAATGCGCCCGACTTCAGAATTGAGGCCCACGCGAAGGACCATCCATTTGCGTATCAGGATGATGAGGCGCCGGACCTGGCACCCTATGTTCAAAGATGGTTCTCGCACCCGGAAGATCATCTCGGCCGGTGGCTGGATACGTTTCTCGTGCGCGGGACCAGACGCCGTACGGGCCAGGTCCTGATGACCCTCAATGAAGCAATCTCGGATGGCTTTGCATATGACCGCCGCACGGCGCCAGGAACGCAAAGTCCCTCCACGACACTTGAACGCAGGAAGGGCAGCTGTCGGGACTTTGCCGTCTTGATGATTGAAGCCGCGCGAAGCCTAGGTTTCGCCGCACGCTTTATCACCGGCTATATCTACGTACCGGATCGCGATGGTCCAGCCTGGCTGGGCGGGGGAGCCACTCATGCCTGGTGTCAGATTTACGTCCCCGGCTCCGGCTGGGTCGAGTTCGATCCGACCAATGGGATCGTCGGAAACCGAGATCTGATCCGCGTGGCGGTGGCCAGGGTCCCGAGCCAAGCTGTTCCCCTGTTTGGCAGTTATTGGGGAACTCGCGAGGATGAGCTTGGAATGGACGTGGACGTGAACGTCAAAACGACGTCAGCTCTGTCATAGAGTTGCTCAATGAACGGACAGGAACACGGCAACTACTAACGCGTTGGCACTTTTGCAGTGCTGCGCTGTGTCGACGAGCCATGCTCACGATTAGCAGCCGCGGGAATTTGTCGACTTTGGAGGACGCCGCGTGAAGATCCGGGTCGGCTATGAGATGATCTACGACTTTCCGCAGCCCACGCCCATGATCATGGTCCTGGGCGTTCATTTTTCCCGGGCATCGGACGTTATCGTCCCCGATTATCTGACCACCACGCCCTCGGTTGCGATCGTCCCCTATCGTGACGGCTTCGGTAACTGGTGCAGCCGCATCGTTGCGCCAGCGGGTCGAATGCGCCTGGCGGCTGACGGGATCGTTCGCGACACGGGCTTGCCGGACGTCGTTGTGCCCTCGGCTACCCAACACGCGGTCGAGGACTTGCCGGCAGAGACGATCGTGTATCTGCTCGGCAGCCGCTATTGCGAAACCGACCAGCTGTCCGATGTCGCGTGGAAACTCTTCGAGAAGGTCTCGCCCGGATGGGCCCGTGTTCAGGCGATCTGTGATTTCGTTCACAATCACATTGAATTCGGCTATGAGCACGCGCATGCAACCAAGACGGCCCGGGACGTCTTCAACGAGCGCAAGGGCGTGTGCCGGGACTTCGCGCATCTGGCCGTCACGTTCTGTCGCTGCATGAACATTCCCGCCAGATACTGCACCGGCTATCTCGGCGACATTGGTATGCCTCCCCCTTATGCCCCAGGGGACTTCGCGGGATGGTTCGAAGCCTATATCGGCGGGCGTTGGTACACATTCGATCCACGCAACAACGTCCCCCGGATTGGACGTGTGCTGATTTCTCAAGGACGTGACGCTGCCGACGTGCCGATTACCCAGACGTTTGGCCCCAACACCTTGGTCAGCTTCAAAGTGTGGACCGACGAGATCCCTTCTTCCTGAGCACAGGATACAGCGAGTCTGGACCCTGAATCGCTTGGAGAAATGATCGCGGACTTGCGACGGGATTTGTCAGTACGAAACCGAGTTGGGCCTCTGCCGGAACGAATGTCGGTGGCGCAACTTGGTAAGCACGACCGGATGCAAACGCCCCCCAAAGCATCCGAGGAAATGACGGCCTCATTGCGCCCCCACGCTCTGGGGCCGTCGCTTGGGACGGTCCCTCTAGTCGCGCTCTCTCAGCACAGGCTTCTCGTGCAACACCGCACTCAACAACGAGTTGTGGACTTCGATGTGGCCGTTATAGCTGATGAGCCCCAATCTTCGAAACTTGTTCATGAAATAGCTGACCCGCGATCGTGTCGTTCCGATCATTTCAGCCAATGTCTCCTGATTGATGCTCGCGCTGATCGGCTGCGGACTGCCTTCCTTGCCGAAATTGGCGAGGAGCAACAGCAGACGAGCAAGCCGCCGTTCGCTGGAATTGAATAGCTGGTCGATCAGGTCCTCCTCGATCCGGCTATTTCGGGTCAAGAGATACGAAATGAACAGCTGGGAGAATTTCGGCTCGTCACGAATAGCCGACATCATCGATTCTCTGGTTATCGATGTGATGACGCAATCTTCCATCGCCGCTGTCGTCGACATCCGCAGAGGGTGACCATTCATGCACCCCTCGCCGAAGAACTGACCGGGCTCGAGAATGGCGACGACTGCTTCTTTGCCCTGCTCCGAAACGACCGTCAGCTTGACCTTGCCGCTTTGAATGTAGAACACTGAGTCAGCAGGGTCGCCTTGCTGAAACACAAGCTGGTTCTTGCGAAACGTCAGAATGGCTTTGCCGGTGCCCACCTTGGCGAGAAATTTCTGGGGGTCGAACATGTCCTTGGTCGACTTCGCCACGCGTGGACTCCCTTGGATCGACGAGACTTGCCCGCTTCGATCGATTGCCAAGCGAACGACTTTCTCGACCAAGCGACGAACAGCCGCTTCTTGCCGGCTGGAACTTGCGGGAGCGGACCCGTTGGGCAGACTTTACTCCTTGATTGTTCGCAATTCTAGGGAAGAGCCACTTTCCAAGCGGCGCGGCTCACTGTGCGCCCATCAGCGGGCGTTTTCGGTCATCTCAGACGAGGAGGCGCTGGCCCTGTGCGCGGCACGATCTTAAGGTGGAGCATAGAAGCCCGGCGGCGCGACGCGCTGGTCAATATAGCTCACATGGAGAGGTTGACGGGATTATTGTAGACGGCAGCAGCGACACGACTCTTTACTGAGTCTGCTTTGCATCCCTCGTTATTCGACCCTCCCATACCCATATCCTATCCTGTGTCTCTGATCGTGCCAGCCGGCAGGAGAGTGGCACCAGCTGCAGATATGAACAGTGGTCGACAATAGGAGGATGCCATGTCACTTGCGCAACTTCGGATCGATGACGGACCGCACACCATGGACGGGCTCCGGCTCATTGCGCGGGACGACAACAAACAGGTCGAGGCGTTCATGAGTCGGAAAGTGATGGACATCTGGGCGGAATCTGTCGAGCATCGCGGAGGACGCCAAAGTCTTTTCCGAGGTCAATACAACGCGCTCGGAAGACTGAACCTGCCCGCACTGCAACGGATTGTGCGCGCGAAATACGAGCGAGGTATCGCGTTCAACCGCCAACATCCCTTCGTCGAGGTTCTGTTCTCTGACATCGCCGAAAGTGGCGAGACTTTGAATCTAAGTGAACTGGTTCGAGAGACACTGCCGCCGGCATTTCACAGGCTGACCTAGGATCCTGAACGCTGTGACCGAAGCGTACGCTCCCGGCTGTCCTAGATGGGTTCAGGACAATTACTTGCAAGTTGAGCAATATTGACCAGCGGGGGGGGCATCAAGCCAGGTTCCATTATGGCTTCCGTAGCTCTTCAGTGAAGGAGAGCCAGCACGCCGCCTATCCATGGTTGATGTCATGCGGTCACTTCTGCGCAAGCGAACAGACAAACAAATCGGCTACAGCATCTCGCAACTTGTTCAATTGCGCCATCAGATGCTCCGGTTTGCTCGGACGCTCCCGCCGGGACCTGACCGGAATCAGCGGCGGCAAATCGCGTCTTCCTTGCGAAGCCTTGCCAGACGCACGCGGTGAACCGGCTGTCTCCAGCCAGCAAAGTCAAACATTGCAAGGCAAGACACGTTCCTCATGCCCTTTCTGATCCCGGGAGCGCACCGGGGTATCCCGCTGAGAGCTCGAACGTCCAAACAGGTCCGTTTCCCCTCTAGGGCTCGCAAACCGGACTGCGCCCCGGCAACTGCGGAAAGCTTGCAAGAATGATGCATGATTCAAAGGGGTCGGATGGCAAATGTAATCGAACGGAATAACGTCCAGGTTCGTGGCGCGGGCGACAGGGCGATGGTCTTCGCCCACGGCTTCGGGTGCGATCAGAACATGTGGCGGTTCGTGGCTCCGGCGTTCGAAAAGGACTTCATGACCGTTGTGTTCGACCACGTCGGCGCTGGCGGATCCGATCTGTCGGCCTACGACAGGGCCAAGTATTCGACCTTGTCGGGTTACGCCGACGACGTGGTCGAAATCGGCACCGAACTTGGTTTGAAGGATTCCGTCTTCGTCGGACATTCCGTCAGCAGCATGATCGGCGTGCTGGCCGCGCGACAAGCGCCAGGCACGTTCGGCAAGCTCGTGCTCATCGGCCCTTCAGCCCGCTACATCGACGACGAAGGATATGTTGGCGGGTTCAGTGCCAAGCAGATCGATGAATTGCTCGAATTTCTCGAATCCAACCACATGGGTTGGTCGGCGCAGATGGCACCTATGATCATGGGCAATTCCGACCGGCCGGCTCTCGGTCAGGAGCTCACGAATAGCTTCTGCCGCACGGATCCCGATATTGCCAAAGCGTTCGCCCGAGTGACTTTCACCTCCGACAACCGTAAGGATCTCGCGGAGGTCTCCGTTCCGACCCTCGTCCTCCAATGCAGCGAAGACATCATCGCCTCCCAGGAGGTCGGCGATTTCGTTGCCCGTAGTATCCCCGGCGGTCGAATGATCGTCCTGAACGCGACCGGGCATTGCCCGAACCTCAGTGCGCCCGACGAGGTCATCGCGGCGATTCGAGCCTTCGTCTCGTGAGCGTCTCCGGTCCAGACTTCGAGGACATGGTCAACAACGCCCCGTGCGGGTACGTCACCCTGCACCCGAACGGCCGCATTGAGCATGTCAACCCGACCTTGCTGGCGTGGAGCGGGCACCCGGCAGACCAGATGGTCGGCAAGCGTTTCACCGATTTCCTGACCATGCCAGGCCGCATCTACTACGAAACTCATATCGCGCCGCTGCTGCGGATGCAGGGCTTCTTCAACGAATTCGCTATCGACATGGTGACCACTGCCGGTGAGCCGCTCCACCTGATCGCCAACGCGAACGAGCGCCGCGATGCGGATGGAAAGCTGCTGCTGATCCGTCTTGCGTTGATCAAGGCGACCGACCGACGGCGCTACGAACAGGAGCTCCTCGCCGGCCGAGAATTGGCCATTGCTGCCGAAAGGGCGACGCAAGAAGTGCTGCTGCTCGAGCACGAAACCTCCGAACTGCGGGAACAGTTCATCGCCGTACTTGGTCACGATCTTCGCAATCCTCTCGCCTCCATCAGCGCCGGCGCGAGACTTCTCGGCCGTACCGTGCAGAATGAGAAGGAGCAGCAGATCGTCGCCATGATGCAGACGACGGTCATGCGCATGGCCTCGATGATCGACAACGTCCTCGACTTTGCACGCGGTCGTCTGGGCGGTGGCATTACCCTGGAATACGATGCGAAAGGACCGCTGGAGCCCGTCCTTGCCCAGGTGATCGACGAACTGAGGCTGGCTTCGCCCGGTCGCGTCATCGAATTCGAGTTTGCCGTCGACGGGCCGGTAAACTGCGATCGCATCCGCATCGGCCAGCTCCTTTCCAACTTGCTCGGCAACGCCGTGACGCATGGCACGGCCAACAAGCCCATCACCGTTCACGCCGAGACGCGAAATGGATTGTTCGAGCTCTGGGTCGCCAATGCGGGTGAGGCTATTCCGCAAACGGTGATGGACAAGCTGTTCGAACCGTTCTTCCGCGGCAAGGCCCGTGCGAGCAAGCAAGGGCTTGGACTTGGGCTGTACATCGCCTCTCAGATCGCAAAGGCGCATGGGGGCGCATTGACCGTCGCATCGACCCCCGCGGAGACCCGCTTTAGTTTCTCAATGCCGCTGGCGTAACCTGCATGCTGCAATGGCCGCCTTCCGACGGCGCGGTCCTCAATCTTCTCCCAAGAGCGACACCGGACTAGCCTTCGAGGACGTGCCCCAAAGCTCTTAGCGGACGCACGCGATCGCTGACGATCTTGAGGATGGCCAGCATCGGAACAGCCAGGATCGCGCCAGGCACGCCCCACATCCAGAACCAGAACACCAGCGACAGGATGACCAGCACCGGGTTCAGCGTGAAGCGTCGGGCAAGCAACATGGGTGTCAGGGTTTCGCCTTCGGCGAGGTGGATGCAGAAGTAGAGGGCCGGCGGCAGCAAGGCCCACCACAAGCTGTCGAAGCTCAACATTCCGGCTAGGAGGAAGATGACGGTGCCTAACAGTGGGCCCAGAATCGGAACGTAGTTGAGCAGGAAGGCCGCGGCTCCCCACAACAAGGGGTCTCCAAGCCCGCAGAAATACATCGCAACCGCCGTTGCAGCTCCCACCGCAGCGTTCATGGTAGTGATTGTGAGCAGATAGGCAGATATGTCCGCTTCGATCTGCTGGGAGATGTCCACCGCCTGCCTCTTGTCGCGAAAACTTGGGAGGACCTCGACGATACGTCGCAGAAAAACGTCGCCTGCGACCAGGAGAAAGTAGAGCACCAGAACCGTGGTGAACAGGCCGTCGATGACAGCCCGCGTTCCAGCGAAGAGCGCGCCGGTCAGGCCGAGATCGCTGCGGACCGAAACCGTGGCTCCCTTTTTCTCGGGAGCGTCAGCGACGTGCTCGGCCTGCTGGATGACTTTCTGCAGCGCTTCGATCGGGCGCTTTAGAACGACCAGATGAGTTTCGAGGCGAGGCAGGCCCTCCGGCAATTTCTCCGCCCAAGACGCTGCCGGTAGCGACAAGGCTGCCACGAAGCCCACGAGCGCTCCGACGACCACCAGGATCGCCAAGAGTGCTCCTATGGCACGCGGAAGACCTATACGCTCAAGCAGATGCACGACGGGGTGCAGAATGAGCTGCAGCACGAAGGCGAGCACCACGGGCAATATGATCGAGCTTGCCACATGGATGGCTGCGAGCACGGCCAGTGTTAGCAGACTACCGAGAAAGAACGTCTGCGGGCTGGACGGCAGCGGCATTTCGATATCGTCGGCCGCCTGCGGTGGCGAGGCAACCGGTTCCGGTACGCCGACATTCTGCCCTGGGGACCAGGGGGGCTCATGCGGCAACTTTGACAGCGAGACCACGACGCTTTTCTCCATCCCGATCCAGGGGCCTGCCCCAACCCGCTGAGTCAGCTTCGCACCGGTCGGAAGGGCGCGATGCGGCTGCAGGAGCCTCTAGCCGGATAAGCAGTCGGTCCGGCTGGACGGTTCGGCCGCGGCGGGCCTCTTCGCCAACTGAAGAATAAGGAGAACACGTGGCCCCGCCGGAGCGTTCCTAGGCGCTCGCGAACCGATGCGGCGCATTCCCGCCAATCTCGGTCTCGGCAGCGGCTTCATCGATGGCCGCCAGGAACCGAGCCGTGGCAGACTGTTGGATCATGTGCCCTGCCCCAGCGACGCGGTGCAGCTTGCTGTGAGTGACTTCGCCGTGAAGTCTGACCGATTGCTTGTTGATGTCGATGAGGCGATCATCATCGCCGGCGATGATGATGATGGGCATCCTAAGTTGGTCGTAGGTCTTGGACGAGGCAAATGCGGCGGGGATCATCAACGTTGCCTCCGCCGCGCTGGCACGCATCTGTGACGGTCGCAACGCCAATTCCTTGGGGAAGCCGACGAACTTGTCAGGGACTGGCCGCGGACCGAACATCTTGCGCAACATGGAAGGCCACAAGAGGCGGCTGACGATCGGCGAGATGGTGTGACTGATGGCATCGCCGATGCCGGGTATCGCTGACATCGAAGATGCCGCCGCGTCAGCACGAACGGTTGGAAAATAGTATCCCGACGCCAGCACCAAGGCTTCGACAAATGACGAATGTCTTGTCGCCAACGCAAGAGCGACCGCCGCACCCCATGAATGTCCAAGCACGATCGCCCGCTGAACGCTCAGACGATCAAGTGCCTTTCTGAACAGGTCTGCCTGTGCTTCCGGGGTCCAGATCACGTTTCGTGGCCGCGAGCTGTGTCCAAATCCGGGGCGGTCGAATACGATCACCCGAAACCTGTTGGCCGCGAGATCGATCAGGCCGCTTGATTCAAAATCCTGGATCATGCTGCCGTTGCCGTGCAGGAGCACAAGCGGACGCCCATTGCCACGTTCCACGTAGTGCAGTCGGACGCCATCGATCTCCAGGAACTGCCCACGAGGCGGGTTATCGCGTTCCGCTTTCTTGGCGACTCGCCCATTTACGATCGCTATGGCGCCGAGAAGGGAAGCCGCCCCAGCAAATGCCATAAGCGCGGGATGTCGCCGCAAGGCCGTGGTGTAGTCGGACCGGAGCGAGAGGGAGCGTGTTCGCGGGGATGCCATGTGCAGTACCTCAGGTGGCATGCACGATGACTCTGGCAAATTGAGAAATGTTGCAGGCTCATCCTCAACGGTCGCCGCCGAGTCTTCGTTCCAAACGCAACTTGGAGCGCCTCGTTGTCGCTCTCGCCGGTTCAAGATTACTCCGACTGATCAGCCCAGCGCTGAAGGCAATAAATGATGGCATGGAACATGTCGACGTTGGTCTTGTTCAACATTGTTACTCTTACCGAGAAAGCGACTGGATCGATGGCAAACAACAAAAACCCGGATGAGAAGCAGCCCGGTGAAAATCCGAAAGGTAAGTATCATTACAATCCGGGAAATATGGCGGGAAAAACGCCCGGTGACGCGGAGCAGACTGACGAAAATCGGGGCACTCCGTCTCGGCACAAAGAGAAGCCCGCCGAATAGGCCCGCGACTTTGCCCTCTTCGTAGCGGTCGCGGAATGAACCTGAAAGACCAACTCAGGCACCTTCCGAGAACCGGCTCATCGCAAGACGCGCGTCCGACGATGAGCCATCCCGGGTGGATGACGCAAGCTGAGGGGTCAGGTATCGCGCCATAGACCAATATGACAATCCCACGATGGGAGAGTTGTTCCTGTCAGAACGTGGCGAGGGCAAGCTTGTCCCGCCTCTGCCTGCGCTCCGAGACACAACTTGGCTGCCAGCGCCTGATGCCGCGATTAGGTTCTTTTGCTGGCATGCTGTCGGTCTTTGAGGCGCCGCCTGCCATGCTTTCGCTGCACAATGGGAGTTCATATGAAAATGCCTGTTCACTCATCTGAAGAGCCCGAGCCGAGAGCACCACGCGCTGATAGACTGCCGATGGAAGGATTTGCGATCGTTGTCGACGGGCACTTCAAGTCAAGGTTTGATACCGCGGAAGCCGCCGAGTCGTCGGGTCGCGCACTTAAATCGACCTACCCGATGCTCCGGATCGAAATTTATGACGCCGTGACAACCGCCCGAACCTTATTGGGCTGAGAAATCAACTCTCCGAGGATGCTCATCAGGAGCGGAAAGGGCCTTGCTCGGCAAAGAGCCGCATCGTCGAGCAAACGGTGACGAGTTGTCTTGCTACGGAGCGAAAGCCGGCGCACTCGGAGACATGCAGTGGGGGCGCAATCGAAGACGGCCGCTGGACACAGCGAACTATCTAACGCAGGCGCCACGCTGCCGCTCACCGCGAGCCGTTGCTCGGAATCACAATTCACGAAAAGAGCTGGCCCCGCAAATTCGGACAGTAGCTTGAGTGGATTTTCTGCCTGACAGCGGCGAGGATTCTTGCTGCGAATCAGGAGCGAAGATGACGAAGAAGAGCCGCCGG